>JAYVRS010000946.1:0-12697 GCA_043776185.1 Bryobacteraceae bacterium
GAGAGCACTAACAAGCGCTCAATGCTGCCGCTGTTGGCATCGAAGACGGTGTCGCCGCGGTTGTTGACGGCCAGCATGCGATGGAGGTGGAGCGGCACCCAATTCAACGCGGAGCCGCCCGGGCCTTTCACGGTGCCCACGGTATCGATCACCAAGGAAACTTCGCCGGCGCGCCACATGTAGACGCCGATGCCGGCAGGGTATGACGCGACAAAGATGGCCGTGCCGTTGGGGGCGGCGGCGACGGCACCGATCCGGATGAGGGGCTTGCCGGACCCGGGCAGGCGCGCGCCAGCGGCCACCAGGACTCGATTCACGCCGGAACCGACTTCAACGACCGAGTCGCCCGCGCCGCGCATAATGACGGCGCGGCCGGGGCCCGCCCGCATGGGATAGAGCCAGTCGGCAAACGCAGGCGCGTCGACGGTGGTGCCGGCGGGGTAGAGCGGCGTCACAGAGCTGCCGTCGAGAAGACTGGGGCGCAGTTGGTCGGCGGCGAGAGTGACAGCGGCGACACGGCCATCGGCGAGGAAGCCACCGCCTTCGATCATCCAGTTGGTTTCGGCGAGCAGCGTGGCTTTGTCGGCGCTGATGACAGCGAGGTAGGTGAGGTCCTTGTCGTCTTTGACGAGGTTGGCGTTGATGAGGACTTTGTCGCCCAGCACGTCCACAACATTGTGGCTCCAGGATTGGCGGATGCCGTTGGCGTAGGGGTACTGATTTTTGGTGAGCACTCGCGTTTGGCCGGGGGCCATCTGGAGGATGCCGTTTTCGCCGAAACGGGTGAAGAAGCGGCCATCGGCACCGGCGAAGGAGCGCTGGTTGATGAACTGCATGGTGGAGCCGTCGACGGTATCGCCCACGCGGACGGCCCGTTGCCAGCGTTGGCCGTTGTAGTGCCAAGCCTCGCCGCCAGTATTATTGGTCGCGAAGACGAGCACGTGTCCGAAGCGCGAAGCACTGGTGCCATTGTGATAAATGCCCGCCACTTGCGCCATTTCAGCGGGCGGCTCGGCCATGGAAAGCAAGTTGCGGGTGGTGCCGTCGGGCGCGTACTCGCGGATGATGCCCTGTGCGCCGGAATTGACCTGGTAAATGAGGTTGCCGTTTTCACCAAGGGCGTGGGGGTGTAAGCTAGAGAGGCCGCAAGCGGCAGTGGGTTCCTCCACAGTGCCCGCAGCGCGAATGATGACGATGGCGGCGGTACACCAGACGTCGCCGGCGTGCTCGAGAAAGATGGCTGCGTCGCCGCGCGAATTGATGGAGATTTGCAACATGCGCAGGACGAGGCGTGAGAGCGAGGGTAGGTATTGTCCGGCGCTGAGCACGACGCGTCGGCGGCCATTCTCTTCGATCACCGCGGCTTGGCCCCCATTGGCCAGCGTGGCCAGATAAGCCACGCGGGTACCGGCGGCCGTCACTTCATGGACGGCCAGAATGGCAGAGGGGGCGGTGACCCGAGTGTCTTGAAGGCGGGTAAGCCGGTAGTCGCTTTTGCGCAAGATGCGCAGGGTACCGGTGCCCGCCATCGATGTGCCGTTCAAGGAAGCGACCAGCGAGGTGATGCCTTCAGCGACGGGACTCACTGTGCCATCCGCGGCAATCGTGGCAACGGCAGGGGAAGCCGTGGTGAAGCGAAAGATCTGGTTCGGGATAACGCGGCCATCGGCGTCGATAGCGAGTGCTGATACCCTAGCATTTTCGCCGATGCGGACTTCGAGCTGGGTGGGTTCGAGTTCGATCCGCAGGGGGCGGACTTCGAGGCGTAACTGCCGGCTGATGCCGGTGAGCGTGTCGCGGGCGGTGACGGTGACGAGGCCGGGGGCTGTGCCGCGCACGAGCCCTTGGTTCGAGACGGTAGCGAACCCCGCCGGTTCGAGGGTGAATTCGAGTTGGGCTTCGGCCGGTCCGCCGGATTCAGCATAGGGTGTGGCGGTTAGTTGGATGGTGCGGGCGACTACGACGGTGAGCCGGGGCGCCTTTAATTCCAAGCGCGCAGTAGGTTGGGCCAGGGCACTTACTGCGACGAGTAAGTAGGCGTAAATGAACTTACTGAATTGGTTCAGCGACATAGGCTACCCAGCGATCTTCGGCGGTAAAGCCAGTGAAATAAATGCGCCCGTCGTCGCGAGCGTCGACGGATTCGATGGTCAGGAGGAGGTCGCCTTCTTCGGTGGGCGTATTGCTGAGGACCAGCAAGCGCAGGTCTTCGCCAGGACGTTGAATGGCTAAGCCGGTGGTGCCGCCGGCGTTAAAGACGATGGCCATTTGGCCGTCGCTCAACAGATCGAAGGAGCCGGGGTTACCGGCGGTGTTGCCAGTGGGAGCGGTGTCGCCGCGGCCGAAGCGGCGCGTGAAAACGTCACCTTCCGCAGAGGCGACGTGGCTGAAGTTTCCTGCCAGGGCGTAACGTGCGAGAAGGCGAGTGCCGGCCACGCGCACTTGGTCGACATTGAGAACACTGGAGCCGTCGACTTTGCTGCCGGCGATGAGGAGCGCGCGCCAAGCGCCCTGGTGATAGGCGAAGATGCCGGCTGGGCCGCCATTGACGTCCATCAGCGCAATGACGCGGCCATCTTCGTCGACCCAGAGTTGGTTGAGGCTGGAGAAGACGCCGCCCGCCGGGCTGGAAGTGCGGAAGTTAGGGTCACCGCCGCCGATGTGCGCAATCAGGCGGGGTACGCCGCTTTCTACGAGTACGAGGCGGCTCGAAGGGAAGCTGGTATTGACGTGGGCGGCGGTGACGCCCGCTCGATTGGCGGCGGCGCGGGCGACGGACCAGAGGTTGCCGCCGTCGATGGAATAGGGGAAACGGAGCAGGCTGCGGGAGGACGTGGCGTTAAGGCGATGGAGCGAGGTGGTGGTGGCGAGGAGTAAGTCGCCGTCGGGGGTGCGCTGCAGGAAGCTGCCGTCGTAACGGCCACCGTCGGGCAGGCGATCGCCTGGAGCAACTAGGGCAACGTGGGGCTGGCCGGGCTCAATGATGCCCGAGCGGGTGTAGATGGTGCGCAGGTAAGGCGGGCCTTGTTTGGCCCCGCCGATGAGGGTTTCAAAGGCTAAGCCGGCGGTGCCGACGGTGCGCGCGCCGCTTTCGAGCAGGACGGCGGGGTTGGGGGTGGCGCGGTAGACGATGAGGTCGCGGCGCGAGCCAGCGGCGTGGACGATGATGTCGTTGCCGGCGCCGAAGCCCGCATTCAAGATATCGGTAAGCACGTCTTCGTTGGGGGCTAAGCGGCTGATCAAAGCCAGGGTCCGCAACTGAGTGCCGTTCCAACCGTAGAGGCCGACTCCGGCGCCGGCATTGCCGAAGAAGAGAATTTCGCCGGTGGCGCTGATCTGGAAGAGACGTCGTAGATCACCGATGGGAAGGCGCTGGACGGGTTCGCCGGCGCGGTGCAGCACGAGATACTGCCCGGCGTTGGGAGTGCGCATTTGATAGGCGAAGTGTCCGGCGGTGGAAGCGGCGACTTGATTGGCCTGATTGATGGTGTTCGCGCCGACGCGATCGCCGGGGCCGGCGATACGCTGGAATTGGCCATCGGGGGTGCGGCGGTAGACGAAGCGGTTGTTGCCTTGGGCGACGACGAAGGTTAAGGCACCGGCATTGTCGAACGCATAATCACGGTCGAAGGTGAAGACACCGGTGAGGCCGGGCAAGACGGCATCGCCGGGGACGAGCAACTGGTGGAAGGCGTCGCCGTCGACGAGGAAGAGTCCACGGCGGGTGACGCGGGCGAGAGGGTCGAAGTAACTGCCGTCGAAGACGCATTGGGTTTGGTCGTTGAGCGAGAAGGGCGTAATCCCATTGGGCACAATCCGGTCGACGCCGGCGTCGGAGGTGCCCGCGAGAGTAAGAAAGCGAGGGCCGTCGCGCGTGGCGAGAAGGAGATTTCCACCCGTGCCATAACTGCCCAAGCCGGCAACCGTGGTAACGATGGCCACTTCGCCGCGGCGGTTAGCGGCGGGTGCCTCGAAGGCCATCATGACGGTGGCGGGGCGAACGCCGGGGGTACCGCTAGCCGTCCACAATTCGGGCGCGCCGCCGCGGGTGGTGACGAGGCCATTGGCCAAGCCATCAAGGGAGGCTGAGACCGCGATGAGGCCGTCGCCGCCGATGGCGGCCGGATAGGAGGTGGAGCGGAGTAACATACCATCGCGCGTGTCGGTGGAGGAGGCGAGGCGGCGCAAGCGCCAACCGTCTTTTTGGCGGATGGCGACGCGCGTGGAGCCCAAATATTGGGGGACGAATTGGCCGGGTCCGGTGGCGTAGGTGACGGCGGCGCGGACCTCGAAACGGCCCACGCCGAAGGCGGATAGCAGCCCCGTGCGGGCAATGGAGACACCGTTGTTGTTGGAGCCATCGGGGCCTACGACGGTCCATTGCAGGGTGAGGCCGGTGAGTTCTTCGCCCCGGGAGTTGAGGACCCGGGCACGGTATTCAAGTGCCTCGCCAGGGGCGAGTTCACGGTCGGCGGGCAGCACCTCAATGCGGGCGGGGAGCACTTGGACCCGCGTCGTACCGCGAACGCCGCCGGTGATGGCGATGACGTCGGCGATCCCCGGAAGCTTGGCCGTGACGACGCCGCTCGAATCCACGGAGACAATCTTGTCGTCGGAGGAGGACCAGGCCCAGGTTTGGTTAGCGAGCGTCGCGCCGCCCGCGTCAACGGCGGCGGCTTTGCTGGAGAGAGTCTGGCCCGCAACGACGCGGGCTTCGGTCGACGTGACGTAAACGAAAGCGGGGCGCTGCGCCAAGAGGGTACCGGTTGCGAGTAAGCAGAGCATCGGCCAGAACATCGGATTGAACATCGGATCGAGCCGCGACCGCAGGAAGCGGGCCAAAATCAGGCTCAAGGGACCGCTCCGTGCGGTCGCGGCTCGATCGGGCTGCCTTCTGAAAAGCATTAGCCGAAGACCTCGTTGACCGGCTGGAAGCGATTTTGGTTGGCGTAAGGGACGTACTCAAAACGACGGCCGGAAGGCGTGTCGGTGATGGCTTTGGTCCAATCGACGCCCATGGCCGAGTAAATGGTCGCGGCAATATCTTCCATGTAAATGGGGCGGTTGGCGCTCCAGCCGGGGGTGATGATCTGGTCGCTTTCGCGATCGGTTTCGCCGATGGCGCGGCCGCCACGGACACCGCCGCCCAGCATGGCCACCGACATGGCGTACTTGTGATGATCGCGCCCGCCGCGGGGGTTCAACTGCCCAGGCGTGCGGCCGAATTCGCCCATCATCACGATGAGGGTGCCGGAGAAGTCGCCGGACTCTTTGAGGTCGTCGACGAGCTGACTGATCGCGGTATCCAATTGGTTGGCCATCTGGTAGATATTGCCGTTGTAGCCGCGATCATACATCGACTGGTGCATGTCCCAGCTACCGTAATCGATATTGACGAAGCTGGTGCCGGCTTTGGCGCGGATGGCGTTGCGGGCCACCAGGCAGGCGCGCCCCAGATTGGTGTTGCCGTAACGGGCGTTTTCGTCGGTGCTGAAGCGGAAGACGGCGGCCACGGTGGGCTCATAGACTAACTTGCGGGCGGCCGAATAGAACGCGGCATGGTCGGCCGTGGCTTTGTTGGGCGGCGCGGCATGCCAGTTGGCATCCAGCTCTTCGAGTAACTTGTATTTTTCTTCGAAGCGGGTGCGGCTGTTCGTGCCGTAGTAGTTGTGCTCAAGGGTGGTTAAGCCGCCGGCGTTGGCCGTGGTGCTGAGCGGTTCGTAGATGCCATTCAAGAATTTGGCGCCTTGCAGGACGCCGGAGTTGATGGCGAGAAAGGGAGGCAGAATGCCATTGGCGGGGCGCTCGGCCGAGATGACGCTGCCGATGTGGGGCGATTCGGCCAGGAAGGCCGGGTTCGAGGGGTGGGCGGTTTGCAGGTAGAAGTTACCCCGTTCGTGGGCGAGTTCCCAGCTTTCGACGGAGCGCAGCACCAGGAGGTCGGCCGCGCGACGCGAGAGGTCCGGGAAGAGCGTTCTTGACAGCAGCAGGCGGGGCGCGGCTTCGCGAAGGTCGGCGTCGCCGGGATTCCAAGGGCCGTCTTTGGGATCGAACGTATCGAGCTGGCTGGGCGCGCCGTTGAGGTTAATGAAGATGCAGCTTTTGGCGGTATTGCGGGGGATGGCCGGCGAGGAATTGGTTTGGGCATCGCCGCGACGGGCCAACGAGAGGAAGGCCGGGGCAAGGCCTGAGTCGAATAGTAACTTACGGCGTGAGAGTAAGTGCTCTACGTTCTGGCATTGTGAATGACGGATGCGCATATCTCAAACGTCCTTAGTAATTAAACAGGAATTCCACTTTGTTGAGCAGCGCCCATTGTAAGTCGGCGAGCCATTGGTCGCGGGCGCCTTTTTTATTGCGGTTAATGGCGGCGACCTCCTCCGTGGTTGGGAAGCGGGTGAGCGTGGCCACAAAGAGACGTCTGATGGCGGTGTTATCATCGACTCCCGCTTGTAGAAGTTCAGCCACGCGCGTGGTACGGCCGCCGTCACGGTTGGGGAAAGTGCGGAAATTGACCCCGTTGTCATTCATCAGGAACAGGACTTGCAGCACCGTGCTCTTGCGGCTCTTGGGGATGTTCCAGTAGTCGCCGCGGCCGAATTGCGTAAGGAAATTGCGGGTGTTGAAGTCATCGCGCGGCTCGCTGGGGTCAGGGAGTTGGATGGCCCAGCGCACGGGGTCGGCGAGCCCTTCGACGTTCATTGGCGTGGCGGTATTGGTGGCCAAGGCCATAGAATCGTGTACCATTTCAGCTTCCAGCCGGCGGGCGCCGTAGCGAGCGAAGTAGCGCTCATACTCGGGCCGCCAAGTGCCGGGATAGCGGCTAGAGAGTTGATAGGCGTTGGAGCTCACCATGAGTCGCAGCAACTGCTTGACGCTGTAATTGGACTTGATGAATTCGCTAGCCAGCGCTTCGATGAGCTCGGGGTGGGAAGGCTGGAGCGTCCAGGGGGCGGGCGGAGGATTCCGTGGGTCAATGCGCTTCAAATCCCAGCCATCGACGGGGTCGACGATGCCTTGCCCGAAGACAGCTGCCCAAAGGTAGTTGACGCTGGCGCGGGCGAATTGACGGTCTTCGGTGACTAAGCGGGCGAGTTCCTTCCGCCAATCGCCGGAGCGGGGGACTTCACCATTCAAGATGAAGCGCGGCTCGTAGGGTCCGCCAACGCGGGGTGGCCGGGGACCGGGGGCGTTGGGGTCGACGAAGGCGAAGTACGCACCTGTGGGGCGATCCGTTACTAAGTTGCGAGTCTGGCGAAAGAAGGCATCAAGGGCGACGTTTTGAATGCTGGTGCGCGAGTAGAAAGCCGACATGCGCCAGAAGTCGGTGCGGCGTTGAGCGGTAAGAAAGAGGTTGATTTCTTCAAGATGGCGGCGGCCGTCGTGGCAGGAGACGCATTCCGTCTTCATGCCCAGGAAGCGGACGGTGGTGCGATCGGTAAGCGTGTCCCAGGTGTCTTGGGTGGGGTCGCCTTGTTGGATGGCGCGGCCGACGAAATTGACGGGGCCGGACTCATGGGAGTCGCCCTCGGCTGATATGATTTCGCGAGCGACTTGGGCGTAAGAACGGTCCTGCCGAAGGAAGTCGTGGAGGAATTGATTGAAGCGGTTACGGCCTTGCGGAGAGACGTAGTTGTAATAGCGCGTGGTGATTTCGAAGAGGTCGCGATAGAAGAGTGACCAGCGCTCGACGTAGTCGTCGCTTTTGAGTAATTCCTCAATGAGTTGGGCGCGTTTCTGAGGATCTTCACTGGCCAGGAAAGCTTCGGCTCTTTCGAGGGTCGGGATGCGGCCGGAGAGATCGAGCGAGACGCGCCGCAGGAACTCCGCGTCCGTGGCGAGGGGCGCGGGCTCCACGCCATCGTTCTCCATCTTGCCGAAGATGTAGTCGTCGATCAGGTTGCGCCGCTCAATGGCGAGACGCCTTTTGCCTTGCGGGCGCAGGCGCACCAAGGCTTGCTGGCGAGCTAGCGAAGCTTGGTCTAGGTTGCGTTGGGTTTCCGGGTAGCGCGGACAGAAAGGGTCGCTGGCGGCGAGCAGCGTCGCGACGAGCAAGAAGAGCACGAAACGACTCAAGGATTGTCTCCCTAGTAGGCTGGTGTCTAGTAGATGAAATGTTACCACAGCAGTATCTAAGTAGGAATGCGTAAAACAGCCCCGTTTCGTGACAAATCAATCGGCAGGATTTGTGATACGCTGGCGGCCGAGGCGATTTTTCTTGAAAACTAAATGCATTCTCGGCTTGGTGACTCTATGGGGATCCGCGTGGGCGCAGCCGCCCGCTCCTCGGCCGCAAGGCCAGAACGCGGCGGGAATGCGGGTTTATATTTGGGCGGGGCTCAAGTCCCATTCGGCGGGTCAGCATGACTATCCGCAGTTTCTGGCCGACTGGAGCAAGGTACTGACCGAGCATGGAGCGGTGGTGAATGGCGCTTTGCATCCGCCGAGCAGCGCGGATCTGGACAATACCGATGTGGTGGTGA
Organism: Bryobacteraceae bacterium; assembly: GCA_043776185.1. GTDB lineage: Bacteria > Acidobacteriota > Terriglobia > Bryobacterales > Bryobacteraceae > JALHNI01. The sequence continues at coordinate 8,484 of JAYVRS010000946.1, forward strand.
TGTACAAGGGTGACGCCGCCTATATGAGTGGTTTGGATAAGTCAGTAATGGATGCGTACGTCAAGCGGGGCGGCGGGTTGGTGAGCCTGCATGACTCGTTGTGTGGCCCGGATCCCACTTACTTTGCATCGCTGGTAGGGGGTGCCAAAAAGCACGGCGAGGTGAACTACACGCTGGATGCGCCGATCCACTATACGGTGGATGACAAAACGAACCCCATCGTGCAGGACCTCACCGACGTGACGATCTTCGATGAGGCTTTCTATGGGCTGACGTGGGCGAAAGACCCCGGCATCCATGTGCTCGCCAGCGCCGCCATGCCGCCCACCCGCAGCGCGGGCGAACACAAAGGCGAAGTGGTACCGCAGATCTGGACCTATGAACACACCGTACCCGGGGGCCAGCCGGCGCGGGCTTTCGTTTGGATGCAGGGCCACACCTACGCTAATTTCGCCAACTACCAGATCCAGCGGACGCTCTTGCGCGGCATCGCCTGGGCAGCGAAGAAGCCCGTGGAAGAGTTGGTGAGTTACATAGCGCCGCCGCCGACGCCCCGCACGAAGCCTCAGTAAAGCCCGGTCTCTTAATGTAGAGCCGTGTAACTGACGATAGACCGTTCATGGGCAGGATGGATTCAAGGCGTTGGCGAGTGCTGTGGGCAACCGCAGCCGGATCGCTCCTCTACCTACTCCAAATCCTTCCCATTATCAGCGCGGCACTGGCACCGCCCGAAGGTTACGTTCCGGCGTGGGCGATCCGCAACTTGGACCTGCCGCAGTACCTCACCTGGGCCGAGGCCGGCCGCCACGCTTGGTTTTTCCCGAACTATCATGCGGCCTGGCGCACCGAGCCGTGGATGTTTCAACCGCTGATGTCCGTGGTGGGGCACGTCGCCCAGTGGACCCAGCAACCGGTGGTGCTCATCTATAACTTGAGCCACTGGTTGGTGGTAGTGGCGGGAACTTACTGCCTGATCGCGGCCCTGCGAACCTTTTGCCCGCGCTCGAGCGAAGCAAGGTGGGCGCTGTTCTGGATGATCTGCTCGGTGCCGCTGTTTCTGCTGGCCTATCCGCTGGCCGGTTTGACGCCTTTGCCACGCCAGTTCTTTGCGGTGGGCATGATTACGTGGGGCTACGAAACGGCGGACGGCTTGATTCGCGGAGGGCAGAGCAACTGTTTCAGCCTGTCGTGGTCGACGATGGTGATTCTGGGGGGCGTTACGCTGCTGGGCCGCTTTCTGCAATCGCGCGACCGGCGATGGTATGGGAGCTTTTGCGCCCTGGTGGGGGTCGCCACATTCCTGCATCCCTTCGAGTCATTCTTGCTGGTGCCGTTGGCCTATGTGACGCTGGTGCTGGCGAAGCAGTTCTCGCCGGCGATGCTGGTAACGCCGTTGGCCGCGGCCGGCGTCGGAATGAGCCCGTATCTATGGGCGACGCTGCAGTCGGAATCGTTGCGGGACGCCAGCGGCTTGCTCGATTGGCGCATGAGTTCGCCGCTGTGGGTCCCATCCAGCTTCGGCATCCCGGCGATCTTGCTGATCTACTTACTGTTGCTACGGTTGCGTTTGCCGGAGGCGACGGACAAGTTACTAGCCGGTTGGTTTGGCCTATGTCCGGTGCTGGCTTACGTGCCCGGAATTCCCTTCGCGCTGCATTTGTTTAATGGCTATGCAGTTTGTGTGGCAATGTTACTCGTGCGACGCTACCGCGCGGACCCGAAGTTAGTGGCGATAGTAAGTGGCGCGCCTCGTTTGCGCCAAGCGCTAACGGCCGCCGTCGCGCTGTTGAGTATGGTCTCTTTGGCTTTGTTCTACCGGCAGGCTTGGCAGGACGGACGGCGGGCAGAGACCGAACTTTTGCTATCGGCGGTGGAGCCTGCCGAGCAAGCGAACTTGCTGGCGACCCTGCAATCATTGCCGCGGGACGGCGCGGTGCTGGCTCCCGCGGAACTGGCCCCTTGGGTCGCCACGACCTTGCACCCCGCTTGGGGCAGTCACGATTTCTTGTCGATTGCTTACGCGGCGCAGAGCAAGGAAGCCGCGCGGTTTTATGCGGACGAAACCACGGAAGGTCAGCGGCTGGCTCTCATCTTCGGCGAGCGGTTCCGATACGTAGTGACGAGCCGACCGGGCCTGCTGCCGTCGCAGAGAGCGATCGCGATCGCGGGGCGCTATCAGCTCTATGCCTTTCCCGGCCACACGTTGCCTCGGTATCCGGGGGCGGCCGCTTTGGGCCTCGCGACGGGTTCCACGCTGCGGCAAGGCGTATTGCACAAGTTGCAGAGTTGGATGCCGATCAAGCCAAGAGGTCTTTGATCACTTCGCCGCCCGTCTGGCTGAGCTGCTTCTCGCGGCCGCCATGGAGATAGCGCAGTTTGGCGTCATCCAAACCGAGCAAATGTAGCAACGTGACGTGGAAGTCTTTGATGGGATGAACGGTCTCCTCGCTCTGGAGGCCGACTTCGTCGGTGGCACCGACAATTTTGCCGGCGGGAACGCCGCCGCCGGCGAGCCACACGGGCATGGCGGTGGCGTTGTGATCGCGGCCCCAGGCTTGCCCACCTTGGCGAATGCCGTTGTCCGGACTGCGTCCGAACTCACCGGCCCAGACCACCAGCGTATCTTCCAAAAGTCCGCTGCGCTTCAAGTCGGTGAGGAGGGCGGCCAGGCCTTGGTCCACCGCCCGGATGCGCGCGCCGTGGGCCTTTTCAATGTAGTCGTGCGAATCCCAACCGCTGGCAATCACCTGGACGAAGCGTACTCCGGAGGCCACCAGTTTGCGGGCCAACAGGCAGCGCCGGCCAAAGGCGTCGGCATCGGGATCAGCGCCGCCAATGCCATACATGGCCAGGGTTTGGGGTGATTCCTGGGAAAGGTCAACGACGCCGGGCATTTCGGCCTGCATGCGGAAAGCGAGTTCGTAGCTTTCGATGCGGGCCAATAATTCGGCGTGCTGCGGGTGCTGGCGATGGTGCACGCGGTTCAATTCGTTCAGGTAGGCGAGATCGGCTTTTTGCTGCTGCGGGGTGACACCGGCGGGCGGGGCCATGTCGAGCACGGGCGCGCCTTGGGGGCGCAGCGGCGTGCCTTGGTAGTGGGCCGGAAGAAATCCGCCGGACCAGTTGGCGGCGCCGCCTTGGGGATAGGCGAGATCCGGCAAGACGACGAAGGCGGGCAGGTTTTGGTTGAAGGTACCTAATCCGTAAGAGACCCAGGAGCCCAAGGCGGGGTCGCCGCCGAACTGCGTTCCGGTATTGAGATGGTAGAGCGCGGTGGGGTGGTTGACGCTTTCGGCGCGCAAGCCGCGATAGAAACAGACATCGTCCACCACGCCGGCGAACTGCTCAAATAGACGGTTGATCTCGATGCCCATCTGGCCCGCGCGACGGAACTGGAAGGGGCTGCGCACGAAATAGCGCTCGCCGGTATTCATGTTGGCCTCGAACTTGCTGCGTTCCTTTTGGAACTTCGTCATGTGCAGCGCGGACAGCTTGGGCTTAGGGTCGAAGGTGTCGATGTGGCTGGGGCCACCCTCCATCAGCAGGAAGATGCAGCGTTTGGCTTTGGGGGCATGGTGGGGCGGTTTGGGAGCGAGGACTCCCGCCGCCGCGGCTTCCTGCTCGGCGAGGATCGCCGACAGGGCGATGCCCCCCAAGCCCATGCCAGCCCGGTAGAGGAGGTCGCGCCGCGAAGGCGAGACGGTCAGCATTTGGCGCTTAGTAGACATAGACGAACTCGTTGGAGTTAAACAGGGCGAGCATCAGATTGGCCAGTGCGCGGGTGCCGGGGCCCACTTGGCTGAGGTGGAGATTCATTTCATATTCCAACGGATCTTCTTGCTGGACGAAGCGTTGCTGCTCGCCGGTGAGCTCGCTGGTAATCATGTGGACGATGGGCTGCGGGGGTGCGGGCGGCGGCGGTGGATGGGCCTCATGCTGGAGGCGGGATTTTTGATAATGCGCGAGCGAGAGCGCGCGCTCGGCTTCCGATGGCGGGCGGCCAAAGGCGAGCTGGAAGGCCCGGCCGATTTGCGCTGACGGGGCGGGCGCTTCGCGCTCGATGCGGGCGGCGGCGGCGAGCGCCATGTCCTGCACGAACTGGCTGTTGAGAAGCGCGAAGGCTTGCGTAGGCACGACCGAGGTTTCGCGGCGCTCGCAGGAAAAGTCCATGCTGGCACCGTTGAACACGTCGATCATGGGGTCGACCAAGCTGC
>JAYVRS010000947.1:0-3630 GCA_043776185.1 Bryobacteraceae bacterium
ATGCTCGCCAATATCCGCACCATCCCCACTAACCGGGCCGCGATCGTTTTTGTGCATGGTTTCACCGGTGACGCCACCGGAACGTGGACCGCGATTCCAAAACTCCTCAGCCAAAATGCGCAACTGGCTGGCTGGGATGTTTACAGCTTCGGCTATGAAACGTCGCGAGGTTTCGATCTTACCGGCATCTGTAGGGCCGATCCGCGTTTAGAAGAAATTGCCACTAGTTTAATGAAGGCCTATTCGATCCAGTTACGCCAATATGAAAGCTTTGCCTTGGTCGCCCACAGCATGGGCGGGTTAGTGGTCCAACGGGCTTTGGTCAAGAGTCAAGATCTCCGGATTTTCGCTATTCCAATACCCTTGGCTGGAACACCTTTCCCGTCCCTCCGCTGACGGAGCAAAACAGGGTCGATCTGACGAAGTGCGCGGAGAATATCCTACTGGCTCGCGAAGCCCACTTCCCTGCCACCATCGCCGATCTCTACGACCCGGACGAAATGCCCGACAACTTGCGGCAGGCGCACCAGCAAAACGACGAAGTGTTGGAACGTATGTACATCGGTCGGCAGTTTCGCAACGACACCGAGCGCCTGGAGAAGCTGTTCGAACTCTACACGAAGATGACCGCAACGCAGGCAGTGACCAAGACAAAAAGGAAGAAGACATGACGGCGGATAACCCCACCAACCAGAGAACCATTCCTTCGGTCTCCATCACCACCGCCCGCACCGGCACGTCGAGCAAGGCCAACATACTGGGGATGCGGCCGATGCAGGAAAGGGTCTATGCGAGGCGCGGCGAACAGTATCTACTGATCAAATCGCCGCCGGCCTCAGGCAAGTCGCGCGCGTTGATGTTCGTGGCGCTCGACAAGCTGCACAACCAAGGGCTGAAGCAGGCCATCATCGTGGTGCCGGAGCGTTCCATCGGCGGGAGCTTTGCCGATGAAAAGCTGAGCGCGCAGGGCTTCTGGGCCGATTGGACCGTTTTACCGCAATGGAACCTCTGCAACGCGCCCGGAGTCGACGAGCCGCGCGTGGCGCAATCGAAGGTGAAGGCCGTGGGTGAGTTTCTTGCCAGCGGCGACCCGGTGCTGGTCTGTACCCACGCGACCTTCCGCTTTGCCGTGGATGAGCTCGGCGTTGCTGCCTTCGATGAGCGGCTGATCGCGGTGGACGAGTTCCATCACGTCAGCAGTAACCCGGACAACCGGCTCGGCAGCCAACTGGGGCAGTTTATTGCCCGCGAAAAGGTTCACATTGTCGCCATGACTGGCTCCTACTTCCGTGGCGATGCCGAAGCGGTGCTGTCGCCACAGGACGAGTCGCGCTTTGAGACGGTGACCTACACCTACTACGAGCAGCTCAACGGCTACGAATACCTGAAGTCGCTCGAGATCGGCTACTTCTTCTACACCGGTCGTTATCTGGACGCCATTATGAAGGTGCTCGACCCGGCCCTCAAGACCATCGTACACATCCCGAACGTGAACTCCCGCGAGAGCCTGAAGGATAAGCACAAAGAGGTGGAAGAGATCATGGATGCCCTTGGCAATTGGAAGGGCGTGGACCCGGTAACGGGCTTTCACCTGATCGAACTGCCGGAGAGCGGGCGCATCCTGAAGGTGGCGGACCTGGTGGACGATGGCGATGCGGCCAAACGCTCCAAGGTGCTGGCTGCCTTGAAGGACCCGGCCCAACGGCACCACCGTGATCACGTGGACATCATCATCGCCCTGGGCATGGCCAAGGAAGGGTTCGACTGGATTTGGTGCGAACATGCCCTTACCATCGGCTACCGCAGCAGCCTCACCGAGATCGTGCAGATCATTGGCCGCGCCACCCGCGATGCACCGGGCAAGGAGCGAACCCGCTTCACCAACCTGATCGCCGAGCCGGACGCCACCGAAGCCGCCGTGGCGGAGGCCGTCAACGATACGCTAAAGGCCATTGCGGCCAGTCTGCTGATGGAACAGGTATTGGCACCGCGCTTCGAGTTTACGCCGAAGAATGCGGGCTCTAAGGAAGGTTTCGACTATGGCCCAACGGGCTATGTCGCGGGGGCGACCAACGTCGGCTACAACGGCGAGAGCGGGCAGTTACACCTGGAGATCAACGGTCTAACGACGCCGGCCAGCCCGGAGGCGAGCCGCATTTGCCGCGAAGACTTGAACGAAGTGATCACCGCGTTCGTGCAGGACAAGCCTGCCTTAGAGGCCGGGTTGTTCGACCGCGAGAACACGGTGCCGGAAGAGCTCACCCAACTTCGCATGGGCAAAATTGTGCGGGATCGCTACCCGGAGTTGAGCGAGGCCGACCAGGAGGCGGTGCGGCAGCACGCCATCGCGGCGCTGAATATCACCCAGCGCGCCAAGCAGTTTGCGGCGGCCAACAATCCAGCCAATACAGCCTTGATTGAGGGGGTGCGCCTGTTTGCGATGGACGTCCGCGAACTGGACATTGACCTGATTGACCGGATTAACCCCTTCGATGCCGCCTATGCGGTGCTGGCGAAGGCGATGGACGAGAAGACGCTGCGGCAAGTGCAGGCCAGCATCGCGGCCGAGCGGGTGAGCATTCCCATTGAGGAGGCGCGCGACTTGGCGAAGCGCGCGTTGCAATTCAAGCGCGAACGGGGCCGCGTGCCGGACATCACCTCGCAGGATGCCTGGGAGAAAAAGATGGCCGAAGGGGTCGCGGCACTGGCGCGCTATAACTCTCAGCAGAAGGCTCGTGAAAGATGAGCGACCTTTCCGACGACGAACTATTGGCCGAGCTTGGCGTTAGCGCCGAGCCTTCGAAGACCGGCGGGCGCACCGAAGGAGGAACGCCTCATTGCGGGCTTTGAGGATATACAGCGGTTCTACGAGACGCATGGGCGCGCGCCCCAGCATGGCGAAGGGCTCGATATCTTTGAACGGCTGTACGCGGTGCGGCTCGACCGATTGCGGGCATTGCCGGAAGCGCGCGAGTTGCTCGCTGGCTTGGACGTGAAGGGCTTATTGGCGGAGGCACCGGTGCCAGAGGCGCTCGATGATGAGGATCTGCTGGCGGAACTGGGTACGGGGAGCAAAGAGGGGATCACCGTCCTCAAGCATGTGAGTTCGCAGGAGGAGCGCCGGGCGGCGGAAGAGATCGCCAATCGCACGGCCTGCCGGGAGTTCGCCCAGTTCAAGCCCTTATTCGCGCAAGCCGAGAGCGATCTGCAAGCTGGACTGCGACAGGCGCGGCCGTTTGGCAAAGATGCCAGCATTTCGCCGGGTGATTTCTTCATCCTGGGGGGGCAACTGGTCTACGTGGCGGAGACCGGCGAACCGATCCAGGCGGCCTACGGCAGACCGGATGCCCGCCTCAGGGTCATCTACGACAATGGCACGGAGAGCAATCTATTGCTACGGTCATTGCAGCGTGCCCTCTATAAGGACGAGGCCGGGCGACGGCTCACCGATCCGAATTTGGGTCCGCTGTTCAGCCAGAACTGGGAAGAGGACGACATCGCCAGCGGCACGATTTACGTGCTGCGCAGCCTATCCGATCATCCCTTCGTGGCCGAGCACCGGGAATTGATCCATAAGGTGGGCGTGACCGGCGGCAGTGTGGAAGCCCGTATCGCCAATGCCGCCAATGA
>JAYVRS010000948.1:0-3629 GCA_043776185.1 Bryobacteraceae bacterium
CCGCTGGCGCTGGATCAGGGGCTGCTTTACGGCGCGGCCTATGACGCGGGCTTGAATGTGATTCCCGGTGCCGCGGTGCAAGGCGCGCCCGCTCTGGTGGATCGCAATGGCGGTCGCCCCTCGCGTGTGAACCAGTGGAACATCTCCGTGCAGCGCGATATCGGCAGGGATGTCGTGGTGGAGGTTGCGTACCTGGGGAATCGGACGGTTTGGCAGAACGCCGGCGGAGGCGGTAACGGCACCTATTCCGTGGGCAACCTGGTGAATTATAACGCCGTGAATCCGGCCACCCTGCAGCGGTTTGGCCTCGGCGATTTGACCAATGCCGCCACCCGGACGCTCTTGAACTCCACCATTACCTCCCCGGCCGCCGTGGCGGCGGGTTTCAAACTGCCATATGCAAATTTCCCCACCAACGGCACCGTGTTACAGAGCCTGAGGCCGTTCCCCCAGTTCAGCGGCATTGGCCAGCTCTGGGCGCCGCTCGGCGCGTCCTGGTACGACGCCTTGCAAGTGAAGGCCACCAAACGCTTCTCTCATGGCCTGACGGCAACTCTCGCTTACGCCTTCTCGAAGACCCTCGACAACGCGACCAACGCAGGCAGTATTTACGACCGCAAGAGCTTCAAAGGGCTTTCGCCGAATTACCTTCCGCACGTCGCCAGCCTCAGCGTGAACTACACGGTTCCGGCCTACGGCTTCGTCAAGCAGCACCGCGCGACGAGGGCTTTGCTGAGCGGCTGGAAGCTCGGCACGATCAGTACCTGGCAGAGCGGTGCCTTGCTGTCGACGCCGGGTTCGAACAATGCCATCGGGGGATTCGTCTCCACGGGCTACACGCGGCAGGTTCGGGTAGCGGGTGTGCCGCTGTTTTTGAAGAGCCCCAATTGCGGTTGCATCGACCCGACCCAAGAGACCATTCTCAACCCGGCGGCCTGGCAGGATCAGACGGCAGGCGTACCGGGCAGCAACATTGCCTTCTTTAACGACTTCCGCGGTCAGCGCCGGCCGATTATCTCGGGCGGCCTGGGCAAGGAGTTTCGGGTCCGCGAGCGGGTGACCTTTGCGCTCCGGGCGGAGTTCTTCAATCTCCTGAATCAGAATTTGTCGATTGCCGACCCCAGCACGAGCAGCCCGCAAAATCCGCCGACGCGCTCGAACGGCGTACTCACCGGTGGCTTCGGCTTCCTCAACTACTTCGGGATCGCGTCGAACAGCGTGAACTCCTCCCTGCCCACGCCCCGCACGGGGCAACTGGTCGCGCGGTTCGAGTTCTAGTCTACGATGGGAACTAAGTGTTCCGTTTTATCGCCATTGGCGTGGTTCTGGCCTCGGCCACAGCCGCACCCTCTCAGATTCGCTTGGAAGAGATCGCGGCCAAGTCCGGCTTGAATTTCACGTTGCGAAACGGCGCAACCGGCCAGTTCCGTCAAATCGAACTGACCGGCGGTGGCGTCGCGGTCCTCGACTATAACCACGACGGCTACGCGGACATCTTCTTCACGAACGGTGCCGCCATCCCGTCGCTCCAAAAGACCGGCCCAGAATTCCACAATCGCCTCTTCCGCAACAACGGTAACCTCACCTTCACCGATGTTACTCAGCAAGCCGGCCTTGCCGGCGCTGGTTACTCGATGGCCGTCGCCGCAGGCGACTTCGATAACGACGGGTTTCCAGACTTACTCGTGACGGGAGTTACCGGCAACAGTCTTTATCGCAACCTGGGCAATGGCCGGTTCTCCGATGTCACCACGAAAACGGGCCTGGGCGGCGGGCACTTATGGTCCGTTTCGGCCGGCTGGCTAGACTACGACAACGATGGCTGGCTTGACCTGTTCGTCTCGAATTATGTCGTATGGAACGCGGCCGGCGAGCCACGCTGCGGAACGCCCGAGCAACAGTTCTACTGTCACCCGCGAGAGTACACCGGCCTGCCCGATCAACTTTTCCATAACAACCACGACGGTACCTTCACCGACGTCTCAGCGGCTTCGGGCATCGGCCGTCAGATCGGCAAGGGCATGGGCGTGGCCTTGGCTGATATGGACGGCGACGGCCTTACCGACATCTTCGTCGCCAATGACTCGGTACGCAGTTTCCTGTTTCACAATGAGGGTGACGGTAAGTTTAACGAGATCGGTCTCGAAGCCGGCGTAGCGTTACGCGAAGATGGCTACGCCATCGCCGGCATGGGGGCCGACTTTCGCGACTTCGACAACGACGGGCGTCCAGATCTCGTAGTCTCCGGCATCATCAACGACTCGTTTCAGCTCTTCCGCAACGGCCGCAGGTTTGAGGACTACGCCTCGCGAACGGGTCTGCTGATGGCCACGCGCCCGTTCACCGGCTGGAGCCTCGGCATGTACGATTTCGACAATGACGGCTTCAAGGATTTGTTCTTTGCCCTGTCACATCTCGCCCAGTTGGACCGCTATCTGGGCCGGGCCTCCGCCTTAGCCAACCGCCTCTTCCGGAGCGTCGGCGGGAAGCGCTTCGAAGACGTTTCCGCCACAGCGGGGCCCGCTTTTCAGTTGCCCGCCATGCATCGTGGCGTGGCTTTCGGCGATTTCGACAATGACGGACGAATCGATGCGGTGGTGTCGGTGCTCAATGGACCGGCCAAGCTATTCCGCAATGTCAGCGGGGGCCATGCGCACTGGCTGGCTTTCGAACTTCAGGGGACGCGGGCGAATCGATCCGGCTTGGGCGCAAAGGTGCATCTCCATTTAGCGGACGGTCGCGACTTATACAATCACGCGACGACGTCGGTAGGTTATGCCAGTTCGAGTGAGGCGTTGGTACGGTTTGGACTGGGCGCGATTCGCCGGGCGGATCGAGTAGAGGTGCAGTGGCCGGGCGGGCGCCTGCAGGTTTTGACGGACGTCGCGGCGGACCGAATTGTCAAGGTGATCGAGCCGTGAACGCGCTGCTGTTGTGGATCGTGCTGGCTGTCTCACCCGGCTATTTGGCCTACCAGAAAGCGAACACGCTCTTCGTGGCCCAGAAGTTCTCTGAGGCGTCGGTGGCGGTGGATGAAGCCCTGCAACTGGACCCGCAACTCGTTCCGGCGCTTACGCTGAAAGCCAAGCTCGCGATGGCGGCCAATCGTTTTGACGTCGCGCGTCAATGTCTGCAGCGGGCGTTGACCATTGACCCGCAGGCCCAGTACGCCCAGTTTCTCTATGGTCTCGAAGCCTTTTTGACCAACGATATGCAGGCCGCGCTGCCGCGCTTTCGCCAAGCGCACGCACTCAAACCGGCCGATCCGCGGGCGACGCTCTATCTCGGGCTGACGACGGAGAGTTTGGGGCAGACTACCGAAGCTTTGTCGCTCTATACCGAAGCCGTGCGGCTCGAGCGAGGCACGCCTCAGGCGGAAACATACTTGCCCGGCGCGCGGCTGCTGCTGTTGCTCGAACGGCTGGACGAAGCTGAGCGCTGGATCGGAGAGGCGCTAAAATTAGCTCCCAGAATGCGGGATCCGCACTTTGAGTCGGCCAGGCTGTCGCTTAGAAGGGGGAAGGCCATGGAAGCTGCGTCAGAAGGCGAATTGGCGCTCACGCTGTCGGGAGGCATCACTACAGACTCGCAGATTCACTACCTGCTGATTCGCGCCTGGCAACAAAGCG
>JAYVRS010000949.1:0-3629 GCA_043776185.1 Bryobacteraceae bacterium
CTTGCTCCTTGAGTAATCCGCATTGGGATAGGACGGCTCGAATGCGAGCTTCGCTGGCGGGGCTGGGGGGCACCATCGGCAAACGCCAGATGGGTTGCAATAGTCCCATCATGGCCATCGCCGCTTTCACGGGGCCCGGGTTAGACTCGATGAAATTGACGTTCATGAGGGGCAGATAGTCACGTTGAACTTGGCGGGCGGCGGCGTAGTTACCTTCGCGGCAGTGGCGGGTGATGGCTGTCATTTGGGCGGGAATTTCGTTGGAGGCGACGGAGATGAGTCCGTGGCCGCCTAAGCCCATGAGAGCGATGGTGATGGAGTCGTCACCGGAGAGGACTTTGAACGTGGCCGGGAGTTCGTGGATGACGTTGGCCATCTGGGCGATGTTGCCGGAGGCCTCTTTGACGCCGACGATGTTTTTGAGGGTGGCGAGGCGGGCGAGCGTGGCCGGCTCAACATTGACGCCGGTGCGGCCTTGGACGCTGTAGACAATGATGGGCAACGGTACGGCTTCGGCGAGAGCTTTGTAATGCTGAAACAGGCCCTCCTGCGTGGGTTTGTTGTAATAGGGGGTGACGGAAAGAACCCCGTCGGCACCCATGGCGGCGCAGCCTTCGGCGAGCTCAATCACTTCCTTGGTGAAGTAGCCGCCGGCGCCGGCCAGTACTGGAGTTTTGCCGGCGGCCTCTTCGACAGTGATCTTGACAACACGAAGGTGCTCTTCGAGGGTGATGGTGGGGCTTTCGCCGGTGGTGCCGCAGGGCACCAGGAAGTCAATGCCGGCGTCAATCTGCCGGCGCACGAGTTTGCGTAAAGTGGACTCGTCGAGCGAGCCATCGGCCGTAAACGGAGTTACTAGGGCGGTGCCACAACCTTCAAACATGTTTGGTCCTCATCTTACTTAGTCATTGCCTTTCTGACGGTTAGGCGGAAATGGGCGGGCCAGGGGACCCGCCCAACGGGAATAGGGTTTCGCTGAATTCGTAGAAGCCGCGTTTGCCGGCGATCCATTGGGCGGCTTTTAAAGCGCCGCGGGCAAAGCCTTCGCGGCTGCGGGCGGCGTGTTTGATGGTAATGGTGTCGGCGGCGGAGTCGAAGCCGATTTCGTGGGTGCCGGGGTGCGCGCCCGCCCGATTGGAACTTACACTGATCGGGCGTTGGTAGCCAGCCAGGTTCATTTCTTCGACTAACTTGAGCAGCGTGCCGGAGGGCGAGTCGAGCTTCGTATGATGGTGAATTTCCCACGCCCATGCGCCATATTCTTTCTCATCGGCTAACAATCGGGCTGCTTCATGAATCAGGCGAAAGAAAACGTTGACGCCGATGGAGTAATTGGGGCTCCAGACGAAGCCCGTATGGGCGGCGGCGACCATGGCTTTGACGTCGTCCATCTGATGGAGCCAGCCGGTGGTGCCGACGACGGTATTGATTCTGAGTTCGGCTAAACGCTGGATATTCGCGAGGCAGACTTCAGGAGTGGAGAAGTCGATGGCGACGCTAACATCTTGGAAAGCTTCCGGAGTCATCGCCGATTGGTGAATGTTATTGTGTTCGTCCAGCCGATGGGTGACGGTGAAGCCGTATTCAGGGGCGAGACCGTCGATCATTTTCCCCATTTTGCCGTAACCGAGGAGTGCGAGATTCATAGTTATTCGAAGACCTCGGAGTCGAGTTCGCGGAAGAACTCCGCGTGGAGAGATTCTACCGCTTTTGGGAGGTCGGCCCCGGCGACGACGAGGCTGATGTTCATGCGCGAGGCACCTTGGGAGATCATGCGGACGTTGATGGGCTGGAGGGCGGCAAAGACGCGGGCTGCGACGCCCGGCGTGTGGCGAATGTTCTCGCCCACCAGACAGACGACGGCTTGGCCGGTTTCGACGGTGACTTGGGCGATCTCTTCGAGCTCGCGGACGATGGCGGGGAGGTTCGCGGAAGTGTCGATGGTGAGCGACACGCTGACTTCGGAGGTGGCGAGCATGTCGACCGAGGTCTGATAGCGGTCAAAGACTTCGAAGATACGGCGCAGGAAGCCATGGGCCATCAACATGCGCGTGGAGGCGATGTTGACCAGGGTGATGTTGTTTTTGCAAGCGATGGACTTAACGGCATTGCGGCACGGGACGGCTTCGCTGACAATGCGGGTGCCGGAGACTTCGGGGCGGCGCGAATTGAGAATGACGACGGGAATACCCTTCTCCATGGCCGGCAGGACGGTGGAAGGATGAAGGACTTTAGCGCCGAAGTAGGCGAGTTCGGCGGCTTCGGCAAAGGAGATGGACTTGACGCGGTGGCCGCTGGGGAAGACGCGCGGATCGGCGGTAAGCATGCCATCCACGTCGGTCCAGATTTGGATTTCCGTGGCTTGGAGGCCAGCGCCGACGATGGCGGCGGTGAAGTCAGAACCGCCGCGGCCGAGGGTGGAAGTTACTCCGGCTTCCGTCGAACCGATGAAGCCGCCGATGACTGTAACATCGGCGCGGGGCAACTTACTCAAACGCTCGTAGGTTTGCGGGTAAAGCGGGGCGGCTTGAGTATGGCGTTCGTCGGTGATGATATAGTCGCGAGCGTCGATATGTTGAGCGCCGAGCGCTTTGGCGACGATGAGGCTGGAGAGGCGCTCGCCGTAACTGGCGATGGCGTCGAGTGAACGGGGAGTAAGTTCGCCGAGCACGGCGAGACCGCGGATGAGTTCGGCGAGTTCGGCGAGGGTAGGGTCGATGAGGGCATTGGCGTCGAAGTGGTCGGCGATGTCAAAGTGGTTGGCTCGTAGCTCGTCGAATTTCGTGAGGGCGGCTTGGCGCTGGCCGGAGACGGCATCGTGGGCGATGTCGAGGAGGCGATTGGTGGTCTTGCCAATTGCGGAGACGACGACCACGACGGGTTCGGTGGCGCGGGTGCGCACAATGTCCGCGATGCGTTCGATGGCGGAGGAGCTCTCAACCGAGCTCCCGCCGAACTTCATGACGAGCATGCCTATTTGATCCAGCCGCCGGCAGCGAGTAACTCGGCGTTCAAGACAGCGGCTCCCGCCGCACCGCGGATGGTGTTGTGGGCGAGGACGATGAACTTCCAATCGAGGACGGGGCAGGGGCGGAGACGGCCGACAAAAGCGGCCATGCCATGGTCACGCGTGGCGTCGCGGCGCGGCTGCGGACGGTCATCCTCGATGAGGTACTGCACCGGTCGCGCCGGGGCGCTGGGTAAGTTGAGCCGTTGAGGCTCGCCAATAAAGTTGTTGATGGCGGTGAGTAACTCGGCTGCGGTAGGCTTTTCGCGTAACTCGACGCTAGTGGCGACTAAGTGGCCATCGAGAACGGCGACCCGGTTACAAGCGGCACTAACTCGGGCCGGTAGCGGCACTAAATGCCCATCGGTAAAGGAACCCAGAATTTTCTGCGTTTCGATCTGCATCTTTTCCTCTTCGCCACCGATGTAAGGCACCACGTTGCCCAGGATGTCGACCGAGGGGACGCCGGGATAGCCGGCACCGGAGACGGCTTGCATGGTGGTGACGATGACGCGCTCGATACCAAAGGGTTTGAAGGCGGCGAGGCCCATGGTGAGGGCGATGGTGGAGCAGTTGGGATTGGTGATGATGCGGCCCTGCCAGCCGCGTTTGGCCTGTTGAT
>JAYVRS010000950.1:0-3623 GCA_043776185.1 Bryobacteraceae bacterium
ACGTCTTCCAGACTTTCCAGTTTCCGGTTAGCGCGGGCGAAAGCTACTTTCTACAAGCCAGCGCCACTGGTGCGGCGGCCACCGACGGCGGTTACACCATTCTCGGACTACGGATGACGCCCTAAAGTGATCTGCCACTGATAGACTCTGGCGATGAGTCGTTTGCTGCTGTATCTTGCTCTAGCCGCCGCAGTCCCGGCCCCAGTCCCGGCCCCAGCTGAGCTGCGCGTAGAAATCGGCGAAGCGCGCCTAGTGGCCGCCGGACCCGCCACCGAGCGCCGCTGGGGCCGTTGGCAATTTCCCACCCTTCAGCGCGCCCCCCATGGCCGGCTCTTGCTCTTCGTCCACGTCGAGCCCGATTCAGCCGCCTCCTACGGAAAACAGCGCCGCGTCTATGTCTCGCGCGACCATGGCCGCCACTGGCAGGAAGACGCCGCAGCCGATCAGCGCGCGTACGGCTTACGCCTGCCCACCGGTGAGTGGCTACGCACCGATACCGTCGCCGCTACCCCCGCCGCCTCCATCACCCTGCCCGCTCAGTTCGCCGAGCGCGTCAGCTACCGCACTCCCTTTCAGCTTTACCGCCTGCCGGAACTGCCTGTCGCCCTGCGGCAGATCTTTTTCCAACGCTTCAGTAAGGACGCTTGGCACGCCGAGCAGCAAACCCTGGACGACTCGCACGCCCTTCGCTACGCCACCGCCGGACTCATCCCGCAAATCTGGTGGGGCGACATGAAAGTGTTACCCAACCGCCAAATGGTGGCGCTTACTTACCCCTACTTTCACGATAGCCAGCCTCTGCCGTACACCGCCGCCGCCTCATACACTTCGAGCGACCACGGCCACACCTGGACCAAGGTCGGCCATATCCTGTACAACGAGCCCGACCGGCGGCGCGACGGCTTCAGCGAACCGGCCCTTGAGCTATTGAAGGATGGCAGTCTGCTCGCCGTGCTCCGCACCACCGACGGCCATGGCGTTGGCCCCATGTACCGCAGCCGATCGAGCAATGGCGGCCACACCTGGACGGTGCCTCAGCCGTTCACCGAAACCGGCGTCCTGCCCCGTCTGCTGCAACTGGCCAATGGCGTGTTGGTATTGAGTTCAGGCCGTCCAGGAGTGGACCTGCGCTTTAGCAAAGATGGCGGCGTCACCTGGACCGCCCCACGACAGTTGGTGCCAGTGCCGGACTCTCAAAAGCCCCAAGCCGACTCCTGCGGATACACTTCCCTGGTTGCCCTAGGCCGCGACCGCTTTCTCATCACCTATTCCTGGTTCAACCCACCCAGCGGAGCAAAATCGATCTATGTACGCGAGGTGAGGGTGCGTTGAAAACTACACAACGTCTGCCCGATGCTAGCTCCCAGCCCGCTTCTGCTCAAACAACCGCAGTGGTACTTTGATCAAGGAGCTGTTGTGAAAGTCTTCCTTTTCGCCTTCCTACTCATTCCGGCCTGCGCGGCCGACTTGAACGATCTTTTCCGCACCACCATCGAACCCGTGCTGAAGCGAGATTGCCATGGCTGTCACGGCACCACGCAAGCCCTCGCCAAGCTCGACCTCACCACTCGCGTGGCGATGCTGCGCGGCGGACAGCGCGGGCCTGTTTTCACCCCGGGCCACGCGGCGGACAGCCTTCTCTATCAAGCCATCGAAGCCAAGGGCGACTTGAAGATGCCGCCCGGCGAGGCGTCGAAACGTCTGCCCGCTGAAACCGTAGCCGCCTTCAAACAATGGATCGATGGCGGCGCCCCGTGGAGCGCTGCCGAGCGGGCCCCATCGTGGGGCGACTACCAGGAAGAAAACCTGTGGGCCTTCCGGCCCCTTCGCCAGACCTTCTCGCATGCCACCATCGATGGCTTCATCTCCGCCAAGCTTACGGAAAAGGGGTTGCCGAAGGCTCCGCCCACCGGCCGCCGCACGTTAATTCGCCGGGCCACCATCGATCTCACCGGCTTGCCTCCCTCCCCGGCCGATATCGACCGGTTCGTCAAGGATCGATCGCGACAGGCTTACGCCCAGCTGATTGATCGCTTACTGGCCTCGCGCGAGTACGGAGAGCGCTGGGGCCGCCATTGGCTCGACGTGGTCCGCTATGCCGATTCGGGTGGTTATTCCAATGATTTCGAGCGTCCCAACGCTTGGCGCTATCGCGATTACGTTATTCGCGCCTTCAACAACGACAAACCCTACGACCAGTTCATCCGGGAGCAAATCGCCGGCGACGAGTTGTACCCGGGCCAGCCCGAGGCGCTCATTGCCACCGGCTTTCTCCGTGCCGGTCCCTGGGAGCATACGGCCATGTCCGTCGAAGCCGTCACCCGCCAAATGTTTCTGGATGACGTGACGCACGCGGTCGGCATCACCTTCATGGGCCTCACCCTAGGTTGCGCCCGCTGCCACGACCACAAGTTCGATCCCATCCCGACCAAAGACTTCTACCGCATGCAGGCCGTGTTCGCCTCCACCGAGTTCGCCCGGCCGCCGGCTGCCTTCCTGCCCGTCGAAAACGTGAAGGGCTTCGACGCCGGCCGGGCCGCCCTCCACACCATCGTTGAGCGAACGCGCCAGCACATCAATGTCTTCGACAATCTCACCCATGATCGCGCCATGAAGAAGCATAGCGCCGCCCGCGTGGAAGACCTTCCGCCGGGCGTGGCCGACCAAGCGAAACGCTCGAAAGATTCCCTCAGCGCCTTTGAAAAGGAGGAGTTCAAGCTCTATCAAAAGCATATGCAGCTTTATCGCGAGTCGCTCGACCGCTTCGAACCCAAAGCCTTTGCCGTGTCGAGTGGTCCCTGGGACGGCGTCACCGACGGCGGCCCCAATTTGAAGTATCCCCTGCGTAAGGACTACCAGCCGCCAGTCGTCGCCATCCTTCCCGGCGGCAACCTCCAGGCGCCGGGCGAGAGAGTGACGCCTGGCTTACCCAGCCTGGTGGCGCGTTACTCCCACTATGCGGACGCCAGCATCCCCAGCACGATTAACGGCCGCCGCGCCGCCCTCGCGCAGTGGATCGCCAGTGCGGAGCATCCGCTCACCGCTCGCGTGATGGCGAATCGCATCTGGCAGAGTCACTTCGGCCGCGGCATCGCCGCCGAAAGCAACAACTTCGGCAAAATGGGCCGCAAACCCACTCATCCCGAACTGCTGGACTGGCTGGCGGGTACCTTCGTCAAGAAAGGCTGGAGTATCAAAGCGCTGCACCGCGAGATCATGCTCTCGGAGACCTACCAGCGCTCCAGCCAGCCGCCTGACCAAGCCCAACTTGATCGTGATGACCCCGACAACAATCTTCTCAGCTTCTATCCCCCGCGCCGCGTGGAAGCCGAAGTGCTTCGCGACAGCATTCTGGCGGTCGCCGGCGAACTCAGCCCCGACGCCGGCGGACCCGGCACCTTTCCCCAAATCAACGACGATGTTGCCAAGCAGCCGCAACACCGCATGGGTTCGCTGGCCCCCGTCTATCGGGCCTCCGCCCGCAAGCGCGATCGCCACCGCCGCACCATCTACAGCTTCCAGCAACGCAGCTTGGTCGACCCCATGATCGACGTGTTCAACGGTGCCAGCATGGACTTTTCCTGCGAGCGCCGCGAAACCTCGGTCGTGCCTACGCAAGCCTT
>JAYVRS010000951.1:0-3620 GCA_043776185.1 Bryobacteraceae bacterium
ATCCTCCGCTTCAAACACTTCGCCCATGCCGCCTTTGCCGATGAGGCGCACGATCCGGTAGCGCGAGATGAGTTGGCCTGGCGTCACAGGCTCTCGCCAGGCGGGAAGTTGGCGCGCGCGTTTACCAGGATCTTACCCTGCTCGTCGCAACCGAAAACGGCCAACCGCACGGGATGACCATTCGTGGCGGGCAGCAGCGGAAGGCGCACCTCATCATCGGTGGATGGCCAAGGCTCGATGGGTGCGTCGTCAAGAAAATACCGGAGCGAGGCGTAGCCTTCGCCGGTGACGTGAAAACGGATTTCTTTGGTGTCGCGTGACGCATCGACGATCCTCAGGCGGCATCGCTTGCGATGGGCCAGCAGCAGAGTCCGCGCAACCAGCATCAGGTCTCGATTGTTGAAAAGCACATCGTCGCGGGTGGGGGCGTGCACCTCGTCCGCGTGGACGCCGACATCTTCAATAAACTGACCTTCAAAAGCATGCACCCGCGAGGAACGCAACACGGCCATGCTCATGGTGACCCCTTGCGGCAAGGTTTCGAGCGGCACGCCGCTGGCTTTGATCAACGCGGCGCTGAACTCGGGATAGTTCCACTTGGTGGCCCCACCGCCGCCCGTCGTCCTGGCCAGGCCTAACAGCGGCCCAATGGCATGATCCTGAAAACCGCCGGCGAAGATATCGCCGGCACTGTAAGTAAAGGCATCCACCAGCAAGACGACTGCGCCTTGATAGATTTGCCCCACCTCGTTGGCATCGGCGGGGTTGGTGACGTGCCGGCCCGCGGTGAGACGGTCCCCGGTGGACTCGGGGCCGGCGTCATTCAGCCATTCTCCGTAGTCAACGGAAAGCGCCGTCAGCATGTCGCGGTCTTCGTCGCTCAGTTCGGCGAAGCGTTCGCGTAAACTCCGCAGATGAGCGAGGGCTCTTTGGACGGCGGCGGTGAAACGCCAATGGAAGCGGGCTGGCGTGATCGGTTCCGGCGAAATCATCTGCAACATGGTTTCTGCGGCGCGGACACTGCCGCCCATGTTGCCGCGAATGTCGAGGATGAGGCCGTCCGGGGCGTTGGCCGCCATCAGGCCCAGGATACGCGCGAACTCGGAGGCGATCACACTTTCCACCGGACCGGCAGCATGGGGCAACTGAAACGACTTGATGCGAAGGTAACCGCAGCGCTGATCCGGCTCACCGGGGTGCGCCAAGTGGCCGGACGGCATAAAGCCTTCGCGAACATCGCTATCGGCAAAGTGGAATTCGAAGATCTGGGGCAAGGTCGAATCGAGCGCCGGATCCGGTTGCTCGGATTGCTCATAGAGGCACTTCCGCGGGTTCATCAGTAACAGGTTCGCGTAGGCGAAGGTGGCGCGCTCCTCGGCGCAACCGGGCGAGGCCGCCGGGAAGATGGCGGCGGCATCGAAACCGATGCCAACACCCCACGGAATCAGGATCGACTGGGCCTGCTCGTTTGGTGTGGCGAGAAACTCAATCAACTCTTCGGCACAATCCGGCCGTTCGGCGAAGCGCAGCGGTCGAAGCGTCATGCGGGTCAGGGCGTTCGCCACGAATGCGTCTGCGTTGCCGCCCACTTCTGACCTTCCTGTGGATCTCAGTGCCTCGACAAAGGTGCGCCCGCTCCACCCGGTAATCTCCGCCCCCAGGCCGAACGATGGGGGCGCAAAGCCGGGCATCAGCTTCGAGACGATAAAGTGTTGGCCCTTCGCATCGAAGCAACGCTTCACCTGGAATGGCAGAAAGGCCAGCGCATCGGCGTAGGGTTCCGGCAAACCGTAGAACGTGTGCGCGTCCTCCTGGTCGACAAAGACCAAGCGAACCAGACGGTGAAATTCGTCATCCGGAAAGTCGCCGTTTTGCACCTCCACTCGCCGCCCAACCTCGTCGAGCGCCAGCAGCGGATCGGGGAGACCGCGGTCGCGTTTGAAAGGAGCATGCGCGTAGAAGTTCGAAAACAGCAACCGGCTTTGGTGGAGTATTTTGCGGCGATCCTCTAGCGAGAAGGCCGCCCGGGGAGCACTCGCAAAGAATTCCGCGAACGACTTCATCTGGAAATTGGGGAGGCGGGCTTCAACCGCCGACCGGACGAGATCGTCCCACGCCCTCATGGTCAGATCGATGGCATTGATGGGAGGCGGCATCCGTGTCTGCTATTCTCGCACCCCGGTAGACGATTGCAAGGGAGTGGCACCGGCCTCATGGCTATTCCTTGGCTTTTTCGTCACCCTTTGGCGACGGGGACTCCATCGCCGCGGGTTGACTGTCTTCTGGATGGGCAGAGTCCGCTTGGCCTTGTTGATTCAAGTAAAAGCCGATTCCAATCAGGACGATTCCGATGCCGAATGCGACGAGCCGTTGAAACTTCCCCACGGAGGGAATCTTGACGGCAGTAAGTTCGACACTTCCTGCGAGGCCGACTACCAGGAATAAGGCTCCGACTAAGAAAAGTACTACATCAGGGCTAGGCATTGTGTTCTCAACTTTCAATACATTAGCATTATCTTACGCGAGAAAACTCTCCAACGAAACCAAGGGGGACGGGAGCATCGCCGGGCATCCCACGGAGGCTGTTTCCTCGCGGATGGCGACGGCCGGATTTGCTTTCGTCGGGGAAACAGGGCCATCCAGGGAAACAGGGCCATCCACACGGGCATCCTCAACAGGGGTGGCACCTTTTTCCGGGGTGGCACCTTTTTCCCCGAAATTCCCTCAAATCAACCGCTTACGATTTTGTTTCTGCACAAAACCACCGCCCGAACGCTTTTTTTTGCAAAATAAGTGAGAAGTTTCCACTCCAAAAGACACTCATTTGCGGAGGGCAAATGCCACGCAGACTTCGCTTCGCGCCACCCCGCTACTGGCTTCATCTCACCCAACGCGGCAACAACAAAAAACCGTATTTACCGCCGACGAGGACCGCCATCATTTCCTCACCCTGGTCGGCACGCTTAGCGAAGAGCGCCAAGTTCGGGTCGCCGCCTACACCTTGATGACCAATCACTTTCACCTAGTCGCCGTCGGCGACCGGAACGTTGCCATCTCGCTCTTCATGATGGATCTGAATGGCCAATACGCCACCTTACCTCGAGCGCACCCACCAGATCCGGCTCCGCGCTCAACCCCTCGGCCGTCCTCGTAAGTCCCCGGCCACTGCATCGGCCTTTACCTCGACGCCCCCATTTTGGTTCACAACGTTTCAATTTTCTGTAACTCATTGAAAACAAAATTTACAGCCGGCTTTGGCTGCCAAAATCCTTGTTTCCCCCTGCTACCGTAAACTCGGAAGACTCTCATGACCTGCTACACCGACATCGACTACGAATCTTTTCCCATCGCTGACCTGGACCTCGACCTACACTGGATCCAGCTCCCTAACTCCGTCCTCGCCGCCCGGCGCCGAGCGAAGCTATTGGCCCTGGAGCGCGAGCGGCTCGCCGCGCTTCCCAAAGACCACAAAATCATCCTCATTCCCACCGACCCCACTTACTCTCCCATTGAGGAAGAGCTCTGGCCGCTCATCAACCACACCGTCCAGCAATGCCTGCGCCCCCACCCCGAGCTCCGCTCCACCATCAACGCCGCGGTTCTTGAGGCCATGGCCGAAC
>JAYVRS010000952.1:0-3604 GCA_043776185.1 Bryobacteraceae bacterium
CGGAGATGGAGATCGCGCGCAGCGTGCAGCAAAAGCTGTTGCCTTTGGCCGAGCGGCAGTTCGGCCGATTGACCCTGCGCGCCGAGTTCGAGCCCGCCCAGGAGATCGGCGGCGATTACTACGACTTCCTCGACATCGATGCCACGCGGCTGGGCATTCTGCTGGCCGATGTGTCGGGCAAAGGGGTGCCGGCGGCGCTGCTGATGGCCAATTTACAAGCCCTGTTTCGCGCGCAGGAGCCGCAATTGCTCGCCGCGCCCGACCGCCTGCTGGAGCGAATCAACGGGCTGTTCCACGCCTCCACCGCTCCGGAGCATTACGCCACGCTGTTCTACGGCGTGTACGATGCGCAGACTGGCGCGCTCAGCTACGCGAGCGCGGGGCATGTACCGGCCACCCTCATCCGCCAGGATGGCACTGAAGAGTCACACGGCTCCACGGGCACGGTGCTGGGGCTCTTTGCCAAGGTGACGATGGGTGAGTCGCGCTTGACGCTAGGGACTGGCGACCGCTTGTCGATTGTCTCCGATGGGGTGAGCGAACGTGACTTAGTGGAGGACGATCGCACCACGGTGGAATTGCTCGCCCAATAAATGCCTAATAAAATGATTTACGCTAAAGAGCATGAAGCTCTTCAAGGTTGTTTCGATGGTGGCTCCGTTGGCCTTGCTGTTAGTGGGCAGTGATATAGACCGGGCGGCGATGGATAAGTCCTGCAAGCCGTGCGATGACTTCTGGCGGTTTGCCAACGGCGGCTGGATTGATAAGAATCCGATTCCGGCGAGTAAGTCCGGTTGGGGCACCATGGGCGTCATGGCGGAGGCCAATCGGGAACGGGCGCGCACCATTCTGGAGGCGGCCCGCGTTAGTGCCGCGCCGGTCGGTAGCAATGAACGCAAGATCGGCGATTTCTATGCCAGCTGCATGGACACGGCGGCGATCGACAAGCGGGGCATGGAGCCGCTGCGCAAGGATTTGGATCTGGTGAAGGGCATTCACGATGCCAAAGGAGTGGCGGCGACGATCGTGGCCTTACAGGGTTCAATAGAGTCTGGCGGCGGCCGCGGTGGCGGTGGCGGCGTGGGTCCCGTGAGCCTGTCGGGTGGAGCGGACCTGAAGAACTCGCAGGACATCATCGCCAATATCGGCGGCGGCGGACTCTCCCTGCCTGACCGCGACTACTACTTCAAGACCGATGCCAAGTCGACCCAAGTGCGCGCGGCATTTCTGAAGTATGCGGCCCAAATGTTCGAGTTGTTGGGCGACAAAGCCGATGTCGCCGAGGCGAACGCCAAAACCGTCATCGCTGTCGAGACCCCGCTGGCCGAAGCCACCAAAGCCCGCGCCGATCGCCGCGACCCCTACGCTCGCTATCACAAGATGGACTTCGCGGCCCTCTCGGCGCTGACCCCGGACTTCGATTGGAAGCCACTCTTCCAAAATCTGGGTGTGCCGACGACGACGGCCATCAATGTCGGCGAGCCCGACTTTCTGAAGAAGTTCAATACGCAACTGAGCGCCGTGCCAGTGGAGGATTGGAAGACTTGGCTGCGCTTCCGGCTGGTAAATGGACCCGCCTCGAACCTGTCGAAACCTTTTGCCGACGCCTCCTTCGGCTTCAACAGCGTGGTGCTGCTGGGCGTGAAGGAGCAGCCGCCGCGGCATGAGTTCTGCGGCGCGATCGTGGATCGGATGCTGGGCGAAGCACTGGGCGAGGTTTGGGTCCGCAAGCATTTTCCACCGGCGGCGAAACAGCGGATGAGTGTGCTGGTGGAGAATCTGCGCGCCACTTTGCGTGAGGAATTGCTGGCCGCCGAGTGGCTGACGCCGGAGACGCGTAAGAATGCCGTGACTAAGTTGGAGTCGTTTTCACCGAAAGTAGGCTACCCGGATAAATGGCGCGATTACTCATCAGTGAAGATCGACGCCAAGGCCTTTTACGAGAACGTGCGCGCCGCTTCGGCCTTCCAGCGACGCTATCAGTTGGCTAAGATCGGCCAGCCCGTGAACCGCAATGATTGGGGCATGACGCCGCCGACGGTGAACGCTTATTACAATTCGTCGCTGAATGAGATCGTCTTTCCAGCGGGCATTCTGCAGCCACCGATGTTCGACTTAAACCAAGGCGATGAACTGAACTACGGTGCCATTGGCGCGGTGATCGGCCATGAGATGGGCCATGGGTTTGACGACCAGGGTTCCAAATTCGATAGCGAGGGCAACCTACGTAATTGGTGGACGGCCGGTGACCGCAAGAAGTTCGACGCGCGCGCCGGATGCGTGGTGGAGCAATTCAATACGCTGGATGTGGGCGACGGCTTGCACCATAATGGACGGCTGGTGTTAGGCGAAGCCCTGGGTGACCTGGGCGGGCTGAAGCTAGCCTACGGCGCCTATAAACGGTCCTTGAAAGGCAAGCCGCAGCCCCCGGTGATCGATGGATTTACGGGCGATCAACGCTTCTTCCTGGCCTTCGCACGCGTGTGGGCCAGCCAACTGCGCCCGGACGCGGTGCGCTTGCAACTCAACACGAATCCGCACCCGCTGGCGAAATTCCGCACCAACGGCACGTTGATGAACATGCCGGAGTTCCGCGCCGCCTTCAGTTGCCAACGCGGCGATCCGATGGTGCGGCCGGCGGGCCAGGATTGTAAGTTGTGGTGAGTACTAAGTGGTCTGTTCCGGTGTGGCCGGCTCAATCGACAGGATGAATCGGCTCTTGGGCGTGAAGTAGATCCGGAACATCGAACCGGAATGGTCGCGCAGAGCGTCAAAGCCAGATTCACTTACCTGGTATGACTGCCCTTTAAGCACATAGTTGTAAGTGATCGTCTTGCGCCGTAAGATTTGGTCAATGCCATCCTGAATATCTTCGCCCATGCTGGTGTGCAGCCGACCGCTTTCGGAGGCGGACTTACCCGCCGCCAAATCCGCCAGGAACATTACCAAGCGCTCAGAGTGCAGAATGAAGTTGATCACCAGGGCGATCAGGCCAAAAACGATGGCTCCGCCGAATGCGACGAGGTACTTACCCATCGCCATCATCAGCCGCACTTTGGTCATGATGTAAGGGAAGACTTCCCCGGCAAAGACGCACATCAAAATCAGGCCGAGCAGCGGCACCCCCAGCATAACGATGGGCAGCATCGCTTTGATCGTCAGCCGGATCATTTGATTGGTGCTCATGCGGCCGAGCCGGTTTTCGGCAAGATCGGCTTGGTTGAAGTTATTCGTCTTCATCAGGTCGAGCAAAACGGCTTCGTCCTGATTTTCACTCTGATAGGCATAGTCGACGTACATCGAAGGCGCTCCTGTTTACGGGAGATCGGTCGATTCGACGAAACAGGCCAGGGCATTATCGAAAATTGAGGAGATTTAATCTCTCACTGATCTAGAAAGTCACCCGGATGGCAATCTGAATGCGGCGCTGGCTGCGGGCGCTGGTAGGCTCGAAGAACAGGGGGTCGATTGATTTGTTCGGTGGCACCGGCTGTATTGAAGCGAGAGCTGGTGGATAGGCCAGAGTATTGCGTGTGGTTGAGCGTGTTGTAAGTCTCAAAACGAAGCTGAGTGTTTAGGCGTTCCCACTTGAAGTTGCGATAGG
>JAYVRS010000953.1:0-12553 GCA_043776185.1 Bryobacteraceae bacterium
CAAGGCCACATCCCCTCGAAGTTACTCGACTTCGAAGGGGGCGTGAATATCGCCCTGGGCTTGCCGATCGTCCGCACTTCGGTGGACCACGGTACGGCCTTCGATATCGCCTGGAAAGGCATCGCCTCCACGCATAGTTTCGAGGCAGCCCTCGACATGGCGATGCGTCTTACCGCCAGCTAGCTTGGAGGGCTGCCAGAGGCGCGGGGGAATCGGATGGGCCTTGTTATTGTGGTCCGAACGTACGTGTTTGACCATCGCTGGAAGCTCCACGAGAACGGTCGCCTCTACGATTGGGCGGCCGATCCGCACGAAGGGAGGCCAGTTCAAAATGAGGCGGTCCGGAAGCGATTTGCGGGGGTTCTAGCGCGCTACAAGAAGTCCGAAGCGGCCGCTTCCGCCCGGTAGACGTTTTTGTCGGGATTGCCGCCCTGTTGCGGAATGCTGCAACTAGGCCAAATTGTGATCCACCCCATCAAATTTTTCTATCGACCTTAACAAAAACTCTGCATGCCGCGTCCCCAGGCGGCGGTGCATAGTTTAGGTCCCGCCATGTCTTGCGGGAATTTGGAGCATGACCATGAAGTCGTCCCTGAGAGCCCTGTCGCTAAGCCTTTCCGTAACGCCGATTTTGGCCCAGACCTCGCCGGCCGAGATCGCCTCGCTTAAGGCGGCCATCGCGGCTGCCCAGTCCGCTGGGGATAACGCCTGGATGCTGACGTCCACGGCCCTGGTGTTGATGATGACCGCGCCCGGTTTGGCGCTGTTTTACGCCGGCCTAGTGCGCAAGAAAAACGTGCTGGGCACCATGATGCAGAGCTTCATCATGATGGCCGTCATGACGCTGCTTTGGGCTATTTGTGGCTATTCACTGGCTTTTGGCGAGGGGACAGCCTTTGTCGGCGGCTTCGGCTACCTGTTTTTGAAAGGCGTAGGCGTAGCCCCAAACCCCGACTACGCCGCGACGATTCCGCAGTTGACCTTCATGGTGTATCAGCTGATGTTTGCCATTATTTCGCCTGCCCTGATTACCGGCGCGTTCGCGGAACGCGTTCGCTTCAACGCACTGGTGGTCTTCTCTATTCTCTGGTCGATCATCGTTTACTATCCACTGGCGCACATGGTTTGGGGCAAAGGCGGATTTCTGAATGCCTTTTCCGGCGGCCAATTCCCGGTGTTCGACTTTGCGGGAGGGACGGTGGTGCATATCTCCACCGGCGTTTCCGCGCTAGTGTGCGCCCTCTTTATTGGGCACCGAAAGGGTTATCCACAGGAGCCCATGAAGCCGCATAGCTTGGTGCTGAGCTTTATTGGCGCGGGACTGCTGTGGGTGGGGTGGTTTGGTTTCAATGCCGGCAGCGCCCTATCGGCCTCCGGACTCGCCACGAGCGCCCTTGTCGCCACGCACTTCGCGGCGGCAGCGGGGACGGTGGGATGGTTATTGGGAGAGATGCTGCGCACCGGCAAGCCCAGCGCGCTGGGCGCCATATCCGGTGCCGTGGCTGGGTTGGCCACGATCACCCAGGCTTCGGGATTCGTGCAGCCTTTCCCGGCCATGCTAATTGGCCTTACGGGCGGGGTGGTCTGCTTCTGGATGGTAAGCGTGATGAAGCAGAAGCTGGGTTACGATGACTCACTGGATGCTTTCGGCGTGCATGGCGTTGGCGGTGTATTGGGCTGTTTGCTGACGGGCGTCTTTGCGACGAATCAGATCAATAATGCATTAAAACTGGCGAATGGACGGGCGGCTCCTTTGGGTTGGGTGGACGGGAATGCAGGTCAAATTGGCAATCAGCTCATGGGCGCGGCGGTGGGCATCAGTTTGGCGGTTTGCGGCACTCTGGTGGCGCTGAAGGTAACTGATCTGGCGACGCCGCTTCGCATGGAGGCGCGCGACGAGGTGACCGGCATGGACTTGGCGATTCACGGCGAAGAGGGCTATAGTCTCGATGCTTAGGACGCCCTAACCAGTCTTCTAAAAGATCCGGCGCAAGTCAGTGAAAGTTTCGAGCACGATCAGCCGCCCGGCGTCGCGCCGCAGCTCCTGATGTTCTAAACTCCAAGTGCGCTCATGCGGAATAAATACCGCGCCCAAGCCGCACTCGAGCGCGGGGTTAATGTCGGATTTCGGTGAATTTCCGATCATCCAAGCTTTCGCGGGATCCATTCCCCGCTCAGCCACCAATTGCGAATAGGCCGGGGCATTCTTCTCCCGCACGATGGCGGCGTGGGAGAAGAAATGGGCAATCCCGGAGCGCTCCACCTTCAAGCGCTGCTCCTCAATATCGCCCTTGGTGAACAATGTAAGTTCGTGCCGCCCGGCTAATTCTGCTAGCGTCTCCTCCACGCCGGGCAAGAGCTCGATTGGCGCATCGAGAATGCGCTGTCCGAGCGATAGCACGTGGACGATGTCACTCTCCTTCACGTCGCGCTCCACTAAGTGGTGATAGCACTGAGTAAGGTTGCGGGCGAAGTTGGCGGCCCCGTAACCGTTCACCCGAATGTTGGCGATCTCCATTTCATCAAAAATGGCCCGGATCTGCGGCCCTGGCAAATTTGAATGATCCAGAAATTCAAGAAAGCGATCGAAGGCTTCCTCGAAATAGATATTGTTTTCCCAAAGAGTATCGTCGGCGTCGATAATCAGGTGCCGGCGTTCAGGAGTTGGTGGGTGGATAGTGCCGTCCATGGCCATTCGTATTTGCCACTTTCTTGATCTGCTCGACGGCCAACTGGCGCTGGGCGAAGCCAGGGAAGAAGTCCACTAACTTACGCAGCCGCACCGGCTCGGAACGAGTGGCGAGTAACTGCTGCTTGAATTCGAGGTCAGAAAGGCCTTGGGCCAGTTGGAAGCTGAGTTGCTTGTGCGAAAAATCGACGGGGAAGGGCCACTCGTCATCAGGGGCCGGAAAGGCCTGCCGGAAGGTGGCGATGGCGCGTTCACGCAAATCCAAGGGCCCCTCCGTTTCAGCGTCGCTGAAGAAGTTTACTTCTCCTTGCAAGAAGTTGAGCTCTTGATTGAGCGAAACGATTTCGAAACGGCTCTCGCCCACGGTGAGGATGTCCATCTGGCCATCGGGCGTCTCTTCCAGCACGCGGTCGATGCGCGCGGTGCAGCCGAGATTCACCACTCCGCCGTCAATCGAGAGCACGACGCCAAATGCGCTCTCGTCGCGAATTGCCGCGCCAATCATCTCTTTGTAGCGCTCTTCAAAGATGTGCAGGGGGAGTTGGGTGCCGGGCAGCAGCACCACGTTCAGCGGAAACAAAGGGATCAGCACTCTTGCGATCGTAACATGGCATGTTACTCTCGTCAGGTGAATTGCGCGGGCAAAATTGTGTTGATAACCGGGGCGAGCGAAGGCATCGGCTTGGCCTGTGTCCGCCTGCTGCTCGCGCGGGGCGCGCAGGTGGCCGGCGTGGCTCGCAACGAGGCGAAAATGCAGGCTGTGGAGGGCCTGTTCGCGATCCCCGGCGATCTTACCGAACCGGGCTTTGCGGCGATGGCCGTGGAAAAGACGGTGGAGCGATTCGGCCGGGTGGACGTGCTGATCAACAATGCGGGCATTGGTCTCTATGCTCCCAGCTGGCAAGCGTCAATGGACGATACCCGGCAGATGTTTGAGCTGAACCTGATGGCGCCGCTGGCGCTCATCCAAGCCGCAGTACCGCACATGCGGGCCCAACGGAAGGGCGTGATTGTGAACGTTGGGTCGATTGCCGGCAAGATGACGCTGCCCTGGTTGACACTTTATTCCTCCTCCAAATACGCGCTGGGCTCCTTTACCGACGGCCTGCGAATTGAACTGGCTGGTACCGGGATCCGCGCGATGTTGGTGTGCCCTAGCTACGTCAATACTGACTTTCAAAGCCACGTGCTGGGGGGCCAGCCGCCGCCACGTATTTTTCGCGCACGCGGCATGGCGATCACCGCTGAGCGATGCGCGGAGGATATCATCAAGGGCATCGAACGCCACAAACGGACTGTCGTTTCGCCCAAACTGGGCTGGGCGCTGATTGCGGCCGCGCGCCTGCTTCCGCGCTTGGTTGATGCGCAATTGCGGCGCGTAAATGAGAGCCATTCGTCATGATCCTCCAACTCAAAAACACGCCCGGCATTTACCTGGTGGGCTTCATGGGCAGCGGCAAGTCCACTGTGGGCCGACGGCTGGCCGGTGGTCTGGGCTGGCCTTTTGAGGACCTCGATGCCGTAATTGAGGCGCGCGAGCAAACGACGATCAGCGCCCTGTTTGCCGAACTTGGCGAGGAGGAGTTTCGCCGTCGCGAATCCGAAGCCTTGAAACAAATGATTGCGCCCGTTTCGCGGGGAGTTCCACTGGTGCTGGCCTTAGGCGGCGGGGCCTTCAGCTCAGAAGTGAACCGGGCGCGATTGAAGGGGCATGGCATCAGCATTTGGCTCGATTGCCCGCTTGACCGATGCCGGGAGCGCGTCGCGAAGGAGCGGCATCGTCCCTTGGCTCGCGACCCTCAGGCCTTCGCCAATCTCTATACGGAACGCCAGCCCATCTATGCCTTGGCCGACTTTCGCATCGATACGGATACCGACGACGACAGCGAAACGGTGCGGCGAATTCTTGATCTTGGACTCGTTAGTTAACAGCATTGCTATCATGTAGGCGAAATGCCTGAACTGGATATTGACGCCATTAAAGACATCCTGCCGCACCGGTATCCGTTCCTCCTGGTGGACCGGATCCTGGAGATGGAGGAAGACCGCATCGTGGGACTCAAAAACGTCAGCATCAATGAGCCATTTTTCATTGGCCATTACCCCAACTATCCGGTAATGCCGGGCGTATTGATTGTCGAAGCCATGGCTCAAACGGCGGGTGTGTTGGTGCTGAGCCAAGTGCCGGACCGGCACAGCAAAGTGGTGCTGATGGTCTCGATCGAGGAGGCTAAGTTCCGGCGGCCGGTGCGGCCGGGCGATGCCCTACGCATGGAGCTTACTTACATTCGGAAGAAGGCGACGATCGCCAAAATGAAAGGCCTCGCTACCGTGAATGGGGTGGCGGTGGCGGAGGCGATTGTCATGTGCACCATCGCGGATCGGTAAACCTCTACGATTCACTCTACTGCCATAATTGACTCTCGCGCGCGGGTGGACGCTAGCGCGGAACTTGGCCCTTACACCATCGTCGGGGCCGAGGTGGAGATCGGTGCGCGCACCCGCATCATGGCCAATGTCTGCTTCGAAGGGCCCACGGTGATTGGCGCGGACAATCTCTTCTATCCCTACTCCACGGTGGGCTTGGCCTCCCAGGACAAGAAGTATCGAGGAGAGCGCACCGAAACCCGTATCGGCGATCGCAATACGATTCGGGAGTTTGTCACCATCCATCGCGGCACGGCCGGTGGTGGCGGAGTAACTTCCATTGGCGATGATAACTTACTCATGGCCTATGCCCACGTGGCCCACGATGTGCACATCGGCAGCCATACTGTCATTGCCAATGGCGTCACTTTCGCGGGCCATGTGACGGTGGAGGATTGGGCCACGGTGGGCGCATTTACGGGAGTGCATCAATTCTGCCGCATTGGCCAGCACTCGATGATTGGCGGCTATAGCGTCATCCTGCAGGATGTTTTGCCATTTTCGGTAACATCGGCGGAGCGCGTCACTAAGGCTTACGGGGCGAATAAGGTCGGTTTGGAGCGGCGGGGATTTACGGCGGAGCAGATTGCCGCGCTGCACAAGGCCTTCCGCTGGCTGCGCGATAAGAAGTTAAATACGACGCAGGCGGTCGACAAGATGCGCGCCGAGTTGGCGACCGACGCGGCGCTTGAACACTTACTCGCTTTTATCCAGACTTCCGAACGCGGATTCATTAAGTAAATGAAATACGGGCTGATCGCGGGCAATGGCCGGTTTCCAATTCTCGCGCTGGAGGCAGCGCGGGGCCTGGGCCATGAGGTGGTGGCGATCGGCATTGAGGAAGAGGCATCTCCCGAAATATCCGCCCTGGCTGCGAAGACTTACTGGATTTCGTTGGGTGCGCTGAGTAGGTTGATCGAAATTTGCAAGAGCGAAAACATTGGCGAAGTGATCATGGCTGGGCAGGTGAAGCACGCCAAGATCTTCTCGGCCATTCGCCCGGACTGGCGCTTGGCCAAATTACTCTTTTCGCTGGAAGCTAAGAACACGGAAGCCTTGATTGGCGGGGTCGCCAAGATCCTGGCCGAAGAGGGGATCTTACTCGGCGACTCGACGCGGCTTTTGAAGTCTCTGCTGGCCGATGAAGGCGTACTCACTAAGCGCAAGCCTACCAGTGACGAAAGCAGAGACCTTGACTATGGCCGCCGCATCGCCAATGCCTTGGCTCAAGTGGACGTTGGACAAAGCGTGGCGATCGCTGAGCGGGCCTGCGTGGCGCTTGAAGCGATGGAAGGAACCGATGCCATGCTCGCCCGGGCGGCGCAACTGGCGGATGGCAAACCGCTTCGGGTAGTGAAGGTGTCGCGACGTCGCCGTCACTTACAGTTCGATGTGCCCGTGGTGGGACCCTTGACGATCGCGGCCATGAAGCAAAGCGGAGCCACGGCGCTAGCGGTGGATGCGGCCCGCACCCTGTTACTCGATCGCCAAGAGATGATCGATGCGGCGAACGCGGCTGGCATCAGCATTATCGGATATCCACCAAGCGAGTAATAGACGATGCCATCTATCTTATGCGGCACGGCTTATCACGAATTGCATGAGGAGGGCGCCCGCTTTCTTGCCAAGCATCGGGCAGGCGAAGTGTTAGTGGTGGGGGCATCCCGGGGTGCCGCCGAAGATTTTGCCCGGTCCGTCTCTGGCAGCGGTTCGCTGGGTGTGCATACGGTGACGCTTACTCAGGTGGTGACGACGCTGGCTGCCGAAGAGGTCGCCGCGCGCGGGTTGACGCCGATCAGCAAGCTGAGCCAGGAGGCGTTGGCCGCGCGCGTGGTCCACGCGAGCTTCAGCCAACTGGAATACTTTGGGCCGGTGGGGCGGATGCCCGGCTTTGTTCGAGCGCTGTCCTCAACTTTGAGCGAACTGCGCCTGGAAGATGTCGACCTGGCCGCGCTGCGCGCGGCGGGACAGCCGGGTCCGGATCTGGCTCAGTTCGCCCAAGCCTACGCTGCGGAACTAACTGCGGGTTCGCTCGTCGATTGGGCCATGTTACTCACCTTGGCTGAATCTGCTGCCGCGCGCGGGCAACATCCTTGGTGTAGCTTGCCGATGTTGTGGCTCGACTTACCCGTGCGCTTCTGCCGCCAACGTAGTTTTCTCCGGGCCCTGGCGACGGGTGCGCCCGATCTGCTCGCTCTGGAGGTCTCGCGCGACGGCGAATCGCGAGCCGCGCTTGAAGACTTACTCGGAGTTACTTCGGTGCAATCGGCTCCCTCAGTGACTAACACACTGGGACGAATGCGTCGGGACCTTTTCGCGCCGCAGTTCGAGCTAGCTCCCGCCACTGACTCTTCGCTCGACTTATTCTCCGCCCCCGGCGAAGGCCTGGAATGCGTCGAGATCGCGCGACGCATTCACTCGGCCGTCCGCGCGGGCGTGTCGTTCGATGGAATGGCCGTGATCCTGCGGGGCCCGGATCGCTATCAACCGCTACTCGAAGAGGCCTTGCGGCGCGCGGGTGTGCCGTTCTACGCCAGCCGAGGCACGGCACGGCCGGATCCGGCGGGACGCGCCTTTCTGGCGCTGCTCGCCTGCGCCGCCGAAGGCTGCTCGGCCTCGCGTTTCGCTGAGTATCTTTCGCTAGCCCAAGTGCCGGACTTGAATGGCGAAGGGGAACCCATGCGCGTCCGCGCCGCGGGCGTTAGCATGCAGGACGAAGTGCTGGCAGCCTTTGCGGAACCGGCCATCGATAGCGGGGAGCCGGAGGATAAAAGCGTACCGCTGATTACTCCTGCCGGTTGGGAGAAGTTGATGGTGGATGCGGCCGTGGTGGGGGGCCGAACGCGCTGGGTACGACGCCTGGATGGCTTGAACGCGGAGCTTCGCTTCCAGATCGCGCGCGCTGAACCCGAAGCTATCGCCCACTTAGAGCGCCGGCTTGGCCAGTTACGTCACTTACGTCATTTCGCCTTGCCGTTAGTTGACTTACTCGACCGTTTGCCTGGCCAGCGCGACTGGGCGGAGTGGATCTCTCAACTAAGTGAGCTGGCCGAAACCGCACTGCGCCAACCAGAAAGCGTCTTAGGGATGCTGGCCGAACTGGCCCCGATGGGCCAAGTGGGGCCGGTGGGTTTGGATGAGGTCTACGCGGTGCTGGAGGAGCGGTTGCGCTTTCTTCGTCGCGATCCGCCGCATCGTCGCGAGGGCCGCGTGTTTGTCTGCACGATTGAAGAAGCTCGTGGACGAAGCTTTCGGGTGGTGTTCGTTCCTGGCCTAGCGGAAGGGATCTTTCCTCAACGCGCCAGTGAAGACCCGCTGTTACTCGATGTCTATCGACCAGCACTGGGGAACCTGGCCATGCAGGACGAGCGCGTGGAGCGCGAACGCTTGTTACTGCACATTGCCGTGGGGGCGGCTAGCGAGCGGTTGGTGGTCTCCTACCCGCGGATGGATACCGGGAAAGCGCGTCCCCGCGTCCCTTCTTTCTATGCGCTGGAGGTGGTGCGGGCAGCCGAGGGCCGGTTGCCGGATTTGACCGAGTTCGGTAAGTTGGCGGCTGCTGCTGCTCCCTCGCGCCTCGGTTGGCCGGCGCCGGCTGACCCGAATGCGGCGATCGATGACGCGGAGTATGACTTAGCCACGCTGGAGCGCTATCGCAACCGCCGTGAAGCGCGCGGTGCGGCGCGATACTTAGTGCAAGTAAGTCCGCCTTTGGCGAGGAGCTTACGGGCGCGCTACTCGCGTTGGCGCAGTGGCTGGAGTGAGTCGGATGGCTTAGTGCGGGCGGACTTGCCGACGCTGGATCTGCTGGCGCTTGAGCGACCTTCCGTGCGCAGCTTTTCGCCGACGACGTTGCAGCATTTCGCCGAATGTCCTTACAAGTTTCTGTTACATGGCA
Organism: Bryobacteraceae bacterium; assembly: GCA_043776185.1. GTDB lineage: Bacteria > Acidobacteriota > Terriglobia > Bryobacterales > Bryobacteraceae > JALHNI01. The sequence continues at coordinate 9,015 of JAYVRS010000953.1, forward strand.
TCCAACGCTTGCGGCCGCGCGAAGTAAGTGCTCCTTTGGAGCAGATGGATCCACTTACTCGAGGAGCGCTCTTCCATGAGGTGCAGAAGGCACTGCTTGATGCGACTTCACTCACGCGCGAGAATCGCGACGCGGCGTATGACGAAGCTGATAGGGTACTCGATACCTTGGCCGCGCAGTATCGCGAGCAACTGGCCCCAGCTATTCTCCGCGTGTGGAATGCCGAGGTGGAGGAGCTGCGCACCGATTTGCGCGGATGGGTGAGGCAAGTAGTGGCGGCCGGCGGCGAATGGACGCCGCTGCACTCGGAGTATGGCTTTGGTCTCCGCGATTCGGCGGTGCCGGCGGCGCGCATCCTGGGTGAGTATCAGTTACGCGGCAGTGTCGACTTAGTGGAGAAGCATGCCACCCGAGCGCTACTTCGAATCACCGATCATAAGACTGGTAAGCCCCCAGAACGCCCGCCCGTCTATGTCGGCGGAGGCACCGTGCTGCAGCCCGTGCTGTACGCCTTAGCGATGGAGGAGTTACTCGGCCTACCGGTGGAAAGTGGGCGGCTGTTCTATTGCACGCAACGCGGCGGTTATCGTGAGATGGTGGTGCGTTTGAATGACCAATCGCGCCACCACGCCAGACAGATTCTGAATATCGTGGAAGAGGCTGTGGCGACCGGGTTTCTACCGGCCGCGCCGGTGAAAGACGCCTGCGTCCGGTGCGACTACAAGGCCGTCTGCGGCCCCTACGAGTACGAGCGATCGCGTCGCAAGAGTGCCCGGCTGGAAGCGCTGACGGACATACGGAGGATGCCGTGAGTACGGTCTACGCGCTCCCCACTGATAGCGCCGGGCGGGAGCGCATTCGGCATAGCTTAGGTGAGAGCCTGTTGGTGGAGGCTTCGGCGGGTACCGGCAAAACCACCGAGATGGTGGCGCGCATGGTGAATGTGCTGCGCTCAGGCGTTACGACGATTGACCAATTGGCGGCAGTTACTTTTACGCACAAGGCGGCCGGTGAGATGAAGCTGCGGTTACGCCAGGAACTGGACCGCGCGCGCAGTAGTTGCGAGGGCCCGGAGCGTGACCATCTGGAGCATGCATTGCAGCATTTGGAGGAGGCCTCTATCGGCACCATCCATGCTTTCTGCGCGCAGATTCTGCGGGAGCGTCCGGTGGAAGCCCGCGTGGATCCGGCCTTTGCGGAGATCACGGACTACCAGCGCGATCGTCTTTACGCGCGGGCGTTTCGCGGGTGGATTCAAGGTCGATTGGAGGAGGATTCGCCCGGCGTGCGGCGCGCGCTGAGCCGCTTGGCTTGGACCAAACGCGGCGACCGGTCACCTCTAGACGACTTACGCTATGCGGCGATCCAGTTGGTGGAGTGGCGCGACTTCACCGCACCGTGGACACGCGTGCCGTTCGATCGCCGCGGCGCCATCGACCAGATTGTGGGCCATGTGCTGGCCGTGGGCCCCAAGGTGAATCAGGGCTTCGCCGTGGTTCGTGAACTGGCCACTAGCATTGCCCGCACTGACGATATTTCCCGCCGCGACTATGACTCACTCGAAGCGCAGCTGATTAAGTTACACCGCGATCTGATCTATAACAAGCGCAAGGGCGTGGAAGACCTGATGTCGGCCTTGAATAGCTTCAAGATCTGCGCTGATGCTGACTTGGCGGCAGAGCTAAAGGAAGAGTTAGCCGGCTTTGTCCAGCGTTACGAAGCGCTGAAGCGTCAAGCCGGACAGCTTGACTTTCTGGATCAGTTGATTCTGACGCGCGACCTGATTCGCGACAACCAACAGGTGCGCGCCTATTTGCAGCAGCGTTTCTCCCATCTATTTGTAGATGAGTTTCAGGATACTGACCCGTTGCAGGCCGAGATCATCCTGCTGCTGGTGGCCGATGACTCCGGAGTAAGCAATTGGATGAAAGCTAGGCCCGTGGAGGGCAAGTTATTTGTGGTGGGCGACCCGAAGCAATCGATCTATAAGTTTCGCCGGGCGGATGTGCTGCTTTATCAGAAGCTGCGTAAGAGCTTACTCGATCAAGGCGTGGGATTCGTGCAGCTGACGCGTAGCTTCCGCTCCGTGCTGCCGCTGCAGCACTTCGTCAACGCGGCGTTTGCGGAAGAGATGAACGGCGACAAGTTGACTGGCCAGGCGAGTTACTCACCGCTGTTGCAAGGTACTCCCCATGAGTCAGTGCAACCGACGGTGGTGGCGCTTCCCGCGCCGCGCGTTTATGCCACGCGGGATGTTAGCCGGCGGGTGGTTGCGGAAAGCGAGCCGGAGGCGATTGTGGCCTTTACTGACTGGCTGCTGCGGGAAAGCGGTTGGACGGTGCGCGACCCGGAGAATCGGGGTCAGCGGGTCCCGATTCGAGAACGGCATATCTGCTTGCTCTTCCGGCGGCTGACTAACTACGGGGTAGACATTTCGCGAGAGTATACGCGGCGGTTTGAAGCGCGCGGTATCTCGCACCTGTTAGTGGGCTCCAAGTCGTTTCATCGGCGCGAAGAGATCGAGAGCTTACGGGCGGCGCTGACCGCTATCGAGTGGCCGGAAGATGAGTTGGCGCTTTACGCGACGTTGAGGGGAAGCCTCTTCGCGATTAGCGATGCCACGCTGCTGAAGTTCCGCCACCGGTATCATCGGCTGCATCCCTTTCAGCCGCTGGAAGGGATGACCGAAGAGTTCGCGCCGGTGGCTGAGGCGCTGAACTTACTCAAGGAGTTACACCGGGGACGGAACTGGCATCCGGTGGCCAATACGCTCAATCGCTTGATGGAGGCGACGCGGGCCCACGCGGGATTCGCTTTCCGGCCGGCAGGTCACCAGGTGCTGGCCAATGTCGCGCGCCTGGCGGATTTGGCCCGGGGCTATGAGTTAGAAGGCGGCATCTCCTTCCGGGGCTTTGTAGAACGTCTGGAGGAGCAAGCGGAACACAGCACCGAAGTAAGTGAAGCGGCCGTATTGGAGGAGGGCTCCGAGGGGGTTCGCCTGATGACCACGCACGCGGCCAAAGGGCTCGAGTTTCCCGTGGTGATCCTCGCTGACCTAACTGCGAATTTGGCTCGCAAGCAGCCCGAGCGTTTCGTGGACAATGAGAAACAGCTCTGCGCCACGGAGTTACTCAATTGTATGCCGATTGAGTTGATGCAGGAGCAAGTGAAGGAGCAGGCTCGCGAGCGGGCGGAAGGCGTTCGCGTGGCCTATGTGGCAGCCACGCGCGCCAAGGACTTACTCGTCATTCCGGTGGTGGGTGAGCAGGAGATGGAGGGTTGGCTGGAGCCGCTGAATAAGGCGGTGTATCCGGCCAGGTCCGCGTGGCGTACGGCCCGGCGAGCGGAAGGGTGCCCGGCTTTTGGAGAAGCTACGGTGCTCGAACGTCCGCCGGACCAGATGAATGCCGAAGAGAGCTCAGTAAAGCCCGGGCTTCATGCACCACGGAGCGGCGATCACGAGGTGGTTTGGTGGGATCCGGCGGTGCTGAATCGCGAGTTCGATTCGGACTATGGCTTGCGTCAGCAGCAGTTACTCG
>JAYVRS010000954.1:0-3598 GCA_043776185.1 Bryobacteraceae bacterium
CCGCCGCCATTTCTCGATGGTTTCCGCTCAAGGAACGGGCGCGCGCCACCGGCATCGTCTGGATGGGCAGCCGGGTGGGCGGAGCGATTTCTCCCTTCATCGTCCTCACGCTGGCGGAGAGGCTCTCCTGGCGCGGAACCTTTGGCGTCTTCGCCGTGTTCGGAGTGATCTGGGTCTCGATCTGGTATTGGTGGTTTCGCGACACGCCGAAACAAATGCCGGGCATAAGCGAGGCGGAACTGGCCGAGATCGGCCCGCCCCCCGAAACGCAAGCTCACGGCTTGCCTTGGAAGATCGTGCTGCGCGATAGCAACTTCTTAATCCTGTTGCTGATGTATCACACCTATTGCTGGGGCTCGTTTTTCTATCTGGGTTGGTTAACTGACTATCTTCGCGAGGGCCGTGGTTACGATAATTCTGACTTAAAGGCTATCGCCTGGTTGCCGTTCGCGTGTGGGGCCTGCGGCAACTTGTTCGGCGGCTGGATGAGCGATCGGCTGACGGGGAAAATTGGCCTGAAGTGGGCGCGGTGCGGCATCGGTGCCGGCGGTCTATTTCTGGCGGGTTTACTGATGATGGCCACCCACTTTGCTCCCGGAAAGCTGCTACCGCTGGTGCTGCTGGCGTTGGGGTATGGCTGTATGGACGCGATGTTACCAGCCGCTTGGGCGGTGTGCCTCGATATCGGCCGCAAGTTCGGCGGCTCCGTCAGCGGGACGATGAACATGGCGGGACAGTTGGGCTCGTTCGGGTCCTCGGTGGCCTTTGGCTACATGGTGAAGGGCCTGATGGGAGCGGGCTGGAGTAAGTCCGAGGCCTACAACTTTCCGCTCCTGCCGTTTTCCATCATGCTGTTGATCAGCGCGGCGCTGTTTCTGCGGGTTGACCCAAATCGGCAGCTGATTCCCGAAAGGGCGGAGGCGAGCGGGTGGAAGGCGGCATAGGCGAATCCCGCAAGGCGAGGGCCAGGGGGATCAGCGAATGCGCGGTGTCCGGATCGGGGGAGACGCCCTCGAAGGAGACATAGTCGTCACCGTTCAAAGGCACCCGCGTCTCCCAACCAGCCGGATGCAACTGGCCATCGGAGGACCAGACCCGTTCGCCCAGCCGCAAATGCACCTTTCCCAAGCCCAATCGCTCGCTGGCCGTATGGAGGTGCTTCCAGTAGTCGTCCGCGTTTTGCGCGGTGGCCATGCCGCTCTTCATCCGGTCAACAATGATGGCGTCGCGAACGATTTGCCGCCAGCGATTGCCCAGGATCGACCGGCGAGCCGACCGGAACTCGGTGAAGCCCAGGTGACTGACGGCTACCCACACTAACGCCCCAAAGGCCACGACCAGGAAGGCAGTCAACTGCGGGCCCGATTGGCTGGCCCACAGGGAAACCAGCCCGGCAATGCCACAACCCAGGTAGCAGATCAAGGCGACATGGCGGGGGCGCAGTCCCCGCGCCAGCAACCGATGATGGATGTGGCCGCGGTCGGCCCCGAAGATTGGTTGCATGTTGAGAAAGCGACGCCCGATGGCCAAGCCTACGTCCAGAAATGGCAGCGTGAGTAACATCATCGGCGCCACCATGCCAATGGCGGTGGCCGTCTTGTAACTCCAGATGAGCCCGAAGCAGCCCAGTAGGAATCCGATCGTCAGGCTGCCGGAGTCGCCCAGATAGATCGAAGCGGGCTCGAAGTTATAGCGGAGGAAGCCGATCAGGCAGCCCACTAAGGGCGCGGTGACAATGGCCAACAGGAGGTTGCCATTGATCAGGGCGGCGGCAAACATGGCTAAGGTGGCGAAGAGGCTGACACCGGCGGCCAGTCCATCGACGCCATCGATTAGATTGACGGCGTTGGAAGTGCCCACCAGCCACAGCACCGTCAACGGCAAGCCCCACCATTCCTCGCCACCCAGGCGGACGCCGGCGGAGTAAGCCGTGACGGCCGCGCAGATCTCGGCCACGATCTTTGTCGTGGGCCGCAGCCCACGTAAGTCATCCACCAAACCCATGAATAGGATCAGGGTGACGGCCGGCAGCAGCCGCAGAATCTGGTTCCATTGGGACCGCGCTTCGAGACTGGCGGAGAGCGGCAGTGAAGCGAACAGCACTAGGCTAAGGGCGTAGGCGAGCATGATGGCCAGCCCGCCCAGCCGCGGAATGGCCTTCACGTGATGCTTGCGATGGTCGGGCTGGTCAAGCCAGCCCTGGGCCAAGCATAGCTTCCGAACGGCGGGCGTAACCACCAAGGAACCCAGCGCGGAAAAACCGATGAGAAACGCCAATGAGTACACGCTTCGCTCCTAGACTAAGTCAATTGCTCAGTAACCATTTCGAGGATGGGTTCGGCGACGGGTACCCGCGTCGAGTCCACTTGCTCTACCAATTGCCCGACACGAGCCTGTAGTTGCACCATCATCGATTGCAGCTCGGCTAATGACTGCGTGGATGGCGATTCGCCAGTATCAACACTCAGGTTGCCCGAGGCTAACCCGGCACCCGAACGATCCGCCTGCCGCAGAACAGCGCTGCGCGCAAAGTCGGAAATGCTGCGCGCCCCTTGGGCCAGGCACGCTTCCCGCAGGTAGACGAATTCCTCTTCGGTCAAACGAAAATTCACCAGTCGATTTCTAGGCTTCAAAATACTCATTGCCATCCTCCTGCCGTCATGTTCATCTCGTTTTCAATCCTCCGGATTCGGGTGCGGTCCATTTCCACCGACACCGATCTCTGCAATAACTCCACACTCAGCACCACGCGGCAACTACCCTTCACTTCGAGCAGCGACCCACGCAAGCCTTGCAGTGGGCCCTGCGTCACTTCGACCGCATCCCCGGGTTGCAAGTAGTCGCAACGCTCCACCGACGCGCCGGAGGCCAGCACCATTCGCAGGGCGGTCAATTCCGCGTCATCCACGGGTGCCGCGTGGCGGCCAAAACCGACAATTTCGCGAACGCCTGGCGTGGTCAGGATCGGCAAGCGCAAGTCAGGGTCGAATCGGCAAAACACGTAGCCCGGAAATAGCGAGGCTTCCACCCGTTTCGTCCGGTCGCTCCAGCGTCGCTCGGTGGTCACCACCGGGAAGAACGTTTCGTAGTTCTTTTGCCCCAGGGCCGCTTCAACCGCCCGCTCCGCTTGAGGTTTGACGACGATCGCGTACCAATTCATGCAAGTCCCCTTCCGCATCGCATTCCGCAGCAGCTCTGTTGCTGTGTCACACCAATCATCGGAATGCGCGCGACGGTGGATGATTCGGCCAGTTCACATTGAGGAAATAGCTTTGTCAAACGGCGGGAGTAGGCCCGTGCCGCAGAGGGGGCATATCCCTGACCGTCAATCGCATGCTAACTTTTGTGTATCTAAGGCAGAAGGATATCGAAACTTGTTTCGCACCGGACTTATTGCTCTCGCCGGACTGCTGGTGTCGCTCGCACCAGGTGCCAAGTCCACTGCGCGCCCAGTTTGGTTTGAACCCACATCCGGGGGCGGCTATCTCACCCGCCAGGGACCGGTGGAACTGGCGCTGCGACCGGGGGGTTTCTGCTGGTCATTTGCCGATCACACGGCGACCGCGTCGGCGGTAGAGGCTACGTTTGCCGGGCAGCG
>JAYVRS010000955.1:0-3588 GCA_043776185.1 Bryobacteraceae bacterium
GCGAAGACTACTGCTTAAAGAACCACAGCCAAAAGTACTGCTCGCCGGCCCCAATGCGGTGGCGCGGCTCGAAGCCACACCTTCCGGCCATTTCCACCACCTGCTCATCGGAGAACGGCACGCCCAGCCAGGTATCGTCAGGCTGGGTTTCGAGTGAAGCATCGCCCTGCACCTGAAACTTGAACAGCGCACCCGGACGTAGTAGCCGCTGCACTTCGCGCACGTAACTCTCAATCACTTCCCGGCTCGGAATGTGCTGAAAGACGATACTCGAAAAGGCAAAGTCGAAAGCGCCCGTTAATGTCTCGGGAATGACGGCCAGATTCATACCATTGTTCTGGTAAACGTGGGCGTGGGGATAGCTGGCGAGCGCGCTGGTTGACTGGCGAATCATCTCGCCCGACACGTCGACCGCGTGGACTTCGCCGAAGACCTTGGCCAAAGCCCGCGTCACTCGCCCTGCGCCGCACCCGATCTCCAATACCCGCATCTGCTGGGGCGCTTTGCCCTGGCAAATGTTGGTCATGTCGTTCAGGATCTGTTCGCTGACGGTCTGCTCCCCGGAGGCGAAGAAGTCGTCGTCGCTCCAATTCTCTTGCGCCGTTTGGACATAATAACGGGCATTCTCTTTGGCCCGGGCATCCCAGTCGGCCTGCATCTTATCGAGTTGCTTCTGAAGTTCCACCAAATCCAGTGTAACGTTTCAGCAGGACGACCCTGTCAAACGCCAGCCAGATTCGGATGAATTTTCACAAAGCCGTAGTCGAGGCACATCACATCGAGCGGCAAGGCCACCAGCTCATCCACTTCCGGGATCGCTTGCGGCTCCCGGTCGCGGCGAACTAGGTGCAGATAATGTTGGCACGCGTCACAAACCTGCGTCTCCACCTGCGGAATCTCTTCGGCGTGGTAACAATACACCTGCTCCGGATCGTCGCAGGCGCACTGCGGACAGCGCCCCCTGCGAAAGCTCCACTCATGCTGGCACAGCGAGCAGACCAGCGAAAGAGCGTTGCCGTCCCCTTCCGGGTCCAGCACGCCACACTGCGGCGGCTGTCCGCATTGCGGGCAGCGATTGGGCGCAGTAATCGTGGGCGCTGCGGGAGGGCTGTGGCGCAGCATCAGGCGCGCGAACAGACTGCGGGCGGACTTGGCTTCGCGGCCCGCCAGATAGGCCCCGATCGCCTCCTGCAATCCCGCCCCGTCCATGCCCCGGACTGCTTGGCGTAAAGGCGACGGCGCTTGCCGAGCCAACTCCGGGAGATCGTGAAAGTCGCCCGAGAAGGCGGCGACGCGCGCGTAATACTCGAGCACTTCTTTGGAAGCGGGGAAGCGCGAAGCCAATGCCTTCGCCCGGGCGATCCGCACCTCAAGCATGCGACGAAGCTTCGCGAATCAGCCGTACTTCGGCACCGCACCGGGACCATTGCTGATCGGCGGTTACCGCCATGATCCCCATGCTTTCGGCCACGGCCAGACATACGCGATCACCGAGAGAAAGTCCCTTCACCCTGGAGAATCGCGTCGACGCGGGCAGATGGCTGGAGGTGAAATCAACAATCGGGACGGCCAAACGAGCTAGAATTTCACCAGCCTGTTCCGGCGTCGCCCCTTGGCCAATCAGCTTGTGCAACACCTCAGCGGCATTGATACTGGCGATCGCGCTTTCGTCCAGCACCTCGTCCACCACCTCGGAGCCAGGCTCTTCCTGCAGCCACGCCAAAACTGCCGACGCGTCCAAAAGCCACTTAATCGGCATCCTGACGCCGTTCTCTCATCAGCTCTTCACTCATCGAGACGCCGGGCGGCACCAAGCGCTTCACGGCTAGCCGCGCCGCCAGCCGCGCCGCGCGCTTCGAAACCAACGTCAGCACGCCGTTTTCTAGACCCATCACGAGCTCTTCGCTGCCCTCGATCCCCATTTCCTGGCGGATTTTGGCTGGGATTACTATGCGTCCCGTGTTATCGACCATTACTGTAGCTGTGGCGCCCATAACCAAATTGTGCCATCACTTTACTTCTATGGCAACACATTTTTTTTGGCCAGCACTTCATCTTTCAGCCATTTCGGATGATGTGCCCGAGCCCAACCCCGAGTCACCCGTCCTTGGATCATTGCCGTGAATGCCCCAGGAACGGCCGCCGTACCCATGTATACGTGCAGTATGATGAGTGCAATCGCCAAAACGGCTGCCAGTGGATGCAAAGCCACCGCAATCAAGCGCAGAGTGCGTGGCATCCACTCTGGAAACCACAGCACCACGCCCGTCGCCAACAAAGCCACCGCCGCCAAGGCCTGAAGCCAGAACAGCATCTTCTGCCCAGCATTGAACCGGCCTGGCTCAGGCAGACCCTCTTCCTGGTTCATGGCGTACTTGTGCGAATTCATCAGCCACACGCGATCCTCGCGATCAAGCCGCATCTGGCCGGCCCAACGGCGAAACATGAAGCCGAGCGCCAAGGCGAATATCAAACCTGCCCACGGGTGCGCGAAGCGCGTGGCATTCCCACCGCCAAAGACAAGCGCCAGCCAGTAAAGTTTGTGCGACCACAGGGCCAAGCCGGTGAAGGCGGCATAGACGAAGCTCAGCGCCGACATCCAGTGGATGGCCCGCTCCGCGAAATCATAGCGATTCATCATCCGGTGCCTCCTCATGTTTTGGGCCGAATTTCAGATAGTGGAAGAACGAACCTAACACCCCACCCGCTAGAAGCACCGTGCCCAGCCACTTGATGGGCCCCTTCCACAGCATTACGCTGAGCGGAATGGTGGGGTCCTTTGGCAGGCCATAAGCGATAGGGTCGGAGGCATCCTTCAGCACATAGAGGACATTGGTGCCGCCGACGCCCGCTGGATTGTAGACGCCCGCTTGGGCGTGACCATCGGACTTCAACACTTCGGCCCGCGACTCGGCGACGCGCAACATCTCGGTACGCTCGCCAAACGTCAGGCAATTCGTCGGACAGCTCTTAATGCAGGCCGGCTCAAGGCCCACGGCCACGCGATCGGAGCACAGCGTACACTTATAGACCTTCTTAGTTTCGGGCGACAACCGCGGCACGTCGAACGGGCAGCCCGTAATGCAATAGCCGCAGCCAATACAGTTTTCCGAGACAAAGTCGACAATGCCATTTTTGGCCTGAACGATAGCGCCGGGCGCCGGGCACGCGCGCAGACAACCCGGGTCGGCACAATGCATGCACTGATACTTGGACATCAGCCAAGACATGCCGCCGTCCACTTCGCGCTCGTTGAACTTGATCAGGTTCCAGAAGTTAGGCGCTAAGTCTGGCATCGTTTGATAAGTGCCGTTAAAAGTACCCATGGTGAACTCCTGGTCGTTCCACTCTTGACAGGCCACTTCGCACGCTTTACAGCCGATGCAGAGCGTCGTGTCGATCAGCTTAACTACCGTCTGGGTCATCTAGATCTTCTCCAGATTCACGAGAAAACCCTTATACTCGGGCGTCCCCGAATTCGGATCATAAACCGATGCCGTCAAGTTATTCACCAGCGGACCATTCACCCGCCCAATAAAGCCCCAATGGATCGGCAAGCCGACATGATAGACCGTGCGGCCCGAAATC
>JAYVRS010000956.1:0-3583 GCA_043776185.1 Bryobacteraceae bacterium
CCCGATATTTGGTGCTTCGAACCGCAACTCTTGACATTTAAGTTCAAGCAGTGGTACAAGTACTAGGTCTGCGTCCAAGGACTCAAGCGGCATTCAATATGTTCGTGAATCCCGCGAGCACAGAATTAGTTTAAGTTTTTCAGCAAAGAAGTCACACGATTTGAGCTCAGCAAGTTGCACAGTACAACAAACGAAATATTTAGAGGCTCAGGTTGTTAGAGAACTTCTCATCAATTCAAAAAAAATTCAACTCTCTCAAGGAGACAGAAATGTCAGATTTTCGTAAATCTGCTTTGTCTATTGCTGTCGGTGCCGTTCTTACGGCTTCAGTAGCGATGGCTCAGCTCGGCGGCGTCAGTGGCGTTCCGCTTCAAGGTGGTTTCGTGGTGGCCCCGAATGTGCCAGTTCAGAACCTGAACTGCTCAGTATCGGCGGTTCCGTTAACCGTTCGTACCGAAGGTTTCGCCGAATTGCTTGGTGACGTTAAGCTCACCTGCAACGGCTCCCTTCAACTAAATAACCGGAATTTCCGCGTGGGCGTCGATGTCCCGCAAGTGGCCAGCTTTCCGCAGTTGGTCAACCTTTCCGTAACCCTTTCCACTCCGGTCACCAGCCGTCTCGTCGGTGGCACCAACATGACAGAGGCTCTCCTCTTCATCGGTGGCGCCAACGGTGAAGAAGCCACCAACCCGGCCGGCGGTACGTCGGTTCTGAATCAGAATCCTTGCCCGACGGCCAATGTGAATGCCAACGGCGTTTGCACTTTCTTGGCCAACCTGGATGGAACCAGCAACGCCGCTCCGACGCCTGGCAACAGTCGTCCGACCGCAGTTGGTATCAACGTTGGAAACGCGGATTCCACCGCCTCCAATCCGATCAATGTCTTCCAGGGTCAGCTCCAGAATGCGAACACGGTTGTGTTCCTCGCGGTGCCGATCAGCCAGGTCGACTCCTCGCAGAATCCGAACATCGCCAACCAGTTGGCTCTGTTGGTTCTCGCGTTGAGCCCCGGTCAGGTTCCCAACAATGCTCTCTATGCCGGTTCCGCGATCACGGTTCCCTTCTCGAAGACCTTCCGCGTGAAGAATCTTCGCGGTGCGATCCCTGGCGCGGCTGCGCCGAATGGACAGGTTTTCGCCTTCCTCTCGATTCAAAACCCGCCTGCTAACCTTCAGTTGAACTCGGCTTCCGCCGTGGTCGGCTTTGTGCAACAGGGCCTCATCTTCGGACGCCGTACGGCCAGCAATGGCGGCGACTCCTCGGGTATCGCCTACGCCCAATGCGCGGACTTTAACCGTAACTTGGCGACAGACGCCACCAGCGGTAGCTTCGGCAGCACGATCGACTCCGGTATCCTCCTCCGCTACACGGAAGGCTATGCCAACTCGTTCAAGATTCGCGGCTTCCTGCCTGGTCAAGCGAACAATCTGGACCAGAACGACCCGACCCAGATCTACAATGCTGAGTCTGGCTTCTACAACACCACGTTCATCGGCACCAATGGCCTCAACCGCGCTGGCATCGCTGATCACGGCACCCGCCTGCGCGCCTCCTTTGGCACGATTCCGGCGAACATCCGCCTCTACGTCACGGTTGCGGCAATCAATAGCCCCATCAATGGCTTCATCGGCGCCTATGGCGTTGTTGCGGATGCCACGGGTGGCAATCAGAGCCCGATCACGGTTCCGGTGTTCCCCACCTCCACCGCCTTCAATAGCACTGCGGATGTATTGAACGTCACGTTCAATACGTTCGGCGCGGCCATCTTCGGCTACGGCCCCGGCTTCTTCACTGGCCCCGCTGGTTCGCCCTTCCAGGGTCAATCGTTGGTCAACGGTTACGTCCAGGTTCCGGTCAGCGCCGGCGCAGCTTCCTTCACGTGGGAAGTGTACGCCGCTGATCCGCGCAATCCTGAAGTCGCCCTATTCCAGGTGATCGCCGCGTGGCGCTTCTCCCAGAATCCGGCTCTCGGCATCTCTACGGTTCAAGGTAGCTTCGCTCCGGTCAACAGCACCGCGACGGCTTCCGGCTTCCTGGTTCCGATTCCGCGCTTCCAGGACACCTCTGCTCCCGCCCGCTTGTTCCAACTCGATAGCTGCGTAACGAACTTGCTCTACCCGTTCGTCACCAACATCGCTCCGTTCGACACGGGCATTGCGATCAGCAACACTTCGCTGTCTAACCCCGGCACCGGCGAGCTCTTCCCGCTCGTGGCTGTGGCGACCCAGCAGGGTGCTTGCTCCATCAACTACTTCGGCTTCACCGGCACGGGCCGTGGCGCTGCTCCGGCTCCCGCCACCTCCGGCGTGATTCCTCCTGGCCAGACGTTGGTCTTCACCCTCTCTGCGGGTGGCGGCGCTCCGTTCGGTACCATCCCGGCGACCCCCGGATTCCAGGGCTACATCATCGCCCAGTGCGCCTTCCGCTACGCCCATGGCTACGCGTTCATCAGCGATCTGGGTGCCACCCAGCTTGCGCAGGGCTACCTCGCCCTCGTGATGGACAACGCCCTCGGCTCCCGCACCGGCAACTTCAGCGAATCCTTGAACAACTAAGTTCTCGGTACGCAGTGGTTGTTTGTTAAATAAAGCGGAGAGGACTTCGGTCCTCTCCGCTTTTTCCGTTTTCCCCCCTCCTCGTACTCTATCCGCTGTGCTAAAGTTTTAGTACGCGTCCTCCCTGCGCCTGCGACTGTAGAGTCCAGCGCCTCTCCCCGAAATAAATCCCAAAGTGTGAGCAGACTACAGATGACAACTTCCTTTAGCAAAACCCTTCTGTTTGCAACCCTGGCCTTGCCGGCCCTCACCCAGACGCGTAACGTAATCGTCCTCCCCGCGGGCCCGCCCGCAGACCTCGTTAACCGCAACGCCACGGTGCTGAACGCCGACAGTTTTAATTCCCTGGGATCCCCGGCCGTCGGCCTGGACTCCTATACGGCCTTCACCCTGCCCAACGGCACCAAGACGTATGTGATTGCCCGTGGAGCGGCCAACACGGTCACCGTTCTCAGCAATAGCTCAAGCGGCGTAACGTTCCTGAAGAATATCGATCTCGGCACTGGGTCCACCGATGCGACACTAACGCCCGATGGCCGTCGCCTGTTGATCGTGTCATTGAACGAGGCCGCCCTGACGGTGATCGAGACGGTGAACGACAACGTCCTCGTCAAGGTTCCGCTTTCGGCCCCCGCCAATAGCGTCGTTTCCAATTTCGAATCCAGCCGGGCCTTCACCGCCTCGCCGAATGGCGCAGTCGTCACCGGCGTCGATCTCACCACCAATGCCGCCATTGGGACGATCTCTGTCCCCAGCGAAATCACCCTGGTGAGTGGGCTAGGCGTCGCACCAAACGGCCTCATCTACGTCAGCGCCGTCAATCGTCTTTTCGAGATTGACCCCCGCACCGTGCAATTGACCCCGTCTGCCGCCATCGTGATGACCGGCTCCCCCGGACGCCCCCAGTTCACGCCCGACGGCACGCGGGCACTGATGAACAACTTCACCCCCATCAGCGGTGGGTCCGCCCTCATTTTGGCCGACCTCAATAACCGCACTACCCAATTCACCAGTCTGAGCGGTTTGAC
>JAYVRS010000957.1:0-3580 GCA_043776185.1 Bryobacteraceae bacterium
AGGATCTGGCCGATCTTCGTGCCGTCCGGAGCAAAGACGTGGACGCCGTCATAGCCCGCGCCCACCCATCCGGCTGAGGACCAAACGTTGCCGTCCATATCGCAGCGAATGCCGTCCGAAAGACCCGCGCCATCCAGCATGTTGCCGTTCGGGCCCTTGTACTTCTGCACCATCGAGATGAACTTGCGCCCGTTCTTCAGCTTTGCCCCATCCACGTCCCACACCTTGATCTCGCGCGGCGCATGGTCGTAGTGCGTGGCGCCGGTGTCGGCGACGTAGAGCTTCTTATAGTCGGGCGAAAAACATAGGCCGTTGGGCTTGAAGATTTCGTCGGTCACCATCGTCACCGCGCCGGTTTTGCCGTCGATGCGATATACCGCTTCCTTGATTTCGAGCGTGCCTTTATTGCCCTCGTAATGCATCAACGAGCCGTAGCCCGGGTCAGTGAACCAGATGGCACCATCTGGCGCGACGATGACGTCGTTGGGCGCGTTCAACTGCTTGCCGTTGTACTTGTCCGCCAGCACCGTCACTTTGCCGTTGTACTCGTAACGCGTCACGCGGCGATTGCCGTGTTCGCAGCTGATCTGCCGGCCTTCGTAGTCGAACGTGTTGCCGTTCGTATAGCCCACGGGCTTGCGGAACACGCTCGTGTGGCCATCCTCCTCCAGCCAACGCATCTGGCGATCATTGGGGATGTCGCTCCACACCAAGTAACGGCCCACGCCGTTCCACGCCGGGCCTTCGGCCCAAAGTGTGCCCGTATGCAGGCGCAAGATGGGCGTGTTGCCGATCTTGTACTTATCGAATCGCTTGTCGAGCGAGAAGATATCGGGATCGGGGTAACGCGTAGGCGTATGGCCCGTGTAGTCGCGAGGAGCTTGCGCAGCGGCGCTAGCCGCAGCAAGGGCAGGGAGGAAGGCACGTCGTGAGATCACTCAGACAGTATATGATTCTCGCGCGGCGCGTGCAGGCCAAATATCGCGGCACCTATGTCACTTTCTGGGGCGCTGCTTCTCGGAGACCGAACGAATGATCAGTTTGCCGCGACCCACCTGGAGAAACGCCGGATCCGCTTGCGCCTCGGCGGCGTCCAGATCTCCCGAACTTCCGGTTTACTGAGCGTGGCCGCTCCACACCGCCTCGAATTTGGCGATCAAGCCCTTTTAGCTGCTGTTCCGGGGGCTCAGGCATGGTTTTCATCATATCGGGATTCGCTGTGGGCACCAATCCGATTGCTGGGTGCCCGGCTACCCCGATGCTCCGCAAGATCTCCCTCAGGCTAACTCCCAGCGCAAAACTCCAACAACCAAAAAGTGCGTTCTCGCGGATGCGAGAATCGGGGTCCTGCGCTAAGGAACGCAACTCGCCGTGCTCGCCGCCACCGAGGGGACTTCTCGCCCGCCACGCTGCCGTGGGCATGAGAATTGAATACCGACGCAAGTAAGTAACCAACGACTTATCCAGGACCGCGCATTCAAACGACATGAGTGCGCGGTCCTTTCGCCGGCCAGAATATTCTAGGCTTGGCGGCGCTTGTGCCGAAGCAAAGCCAGCAGCGCACCGGCTCCAACCATGGCATACGTGCCCGGTTCCGGCACGGAAGAATTCACCGTCACATTGTCGAAGCTCGTCTGTACACCGATTCCGCGAAAGACCACGGCGATCTGCTGTCCGATCGCCGCATCGCCAGATCCCACCGTGTAGCTGACAGACGTGGGCAGGAACGCCCCTGCTCCCGGACTCACCGCATTAGTCGTGCTAGCCAGCAGCGCGCCTGTTCCGGAGCCAGAACGCAGTTCGATGATATAGCCGCCGAATCCCACGTCCAGCCGTTGGCCCACTAGCAATCCGAACGTGTACGTAGTGCCCGCCTGATAGGTGTTCGTGAGCGCCTGCCAGAAGCCCGCCGGACCGTTGTGATAAGCGACATTGTTTTGGCTCGGTGCCACACCGCCCGGATATTGTGACGAATCGGGATTCAACAACCCCGTGCCGCAACCAGAGTTGAACGAATTCCATCCAGTGAATCCAATCGTGCCGTTGCAGGTGGAGGACCCATCTGTCACGACATCCGCATCGAACCCCGGATTCACAACCACCAGCCCTGCATTGGCGGTCATTACGGAAACCGCTGCGACAATGAGCAACGTGATTTTGCTTTGCATCTCTTTTCTCCTTTTAATTTGTCTCGAAGTCTCGCACGCAAACGCCGAGAAGCCCCGGACACCAGTACATGCGCGTACCGGTGCTAGGTGGGGTCATTAAGCCGCATTCATAGTCGGACGCATTTCGTAATCCGCTAGTCCGTCTTCCACGACGTGCGCGAGACGATGTCATTGGCCTCCACCGTCAACATCACCACGGTCAGTTCGGGTGTCTCAGGTAAAGCCAGAGCCGTGGGCGGCCGCCAAATGTAGAGGCGGCGTCCGCTCATGCCGAACTCGATCTTGCTGGGTTCGCCCATCAACGCCCGCGCCTGCTGGACGTCCTGCCCCAGCAGGGCGGGCAATGCGCGATCCAGAATTTCGGCACGTCGCCGGACCCGCAAGCCTTCCCGCATCCAACCAAATACCGCCACTCCGTAAAAGAGCGCGAATATAGAAAAGATGCTGAAAATTTCAAGCACGCTACTTAGATGATCGCGCCAGAACCGGAGAGTGCGGAAATTCGGGTGCTCGCGGCCGTCGATGCCGCTTTTGCCGAGGCGCGCCTCAGGGCCGGCGATTGGCTTACCTGCCATGCGGGTTGCGACGAATGCTGCCGTCGTCCCTTTGCCATTACGACCGCCGATGCCCGACGACTGCGGGCCGGGCTGGCTACCCTCGACCCCGCGATCCAAGCTGACATCCAAAGCCGCGCCCGCGAAGCGCGCCAGCACCTGTCCCCCGACTTCCCGGGTGACCTATCGCATGGGGCACTCACCACTGAACCCGAATGGCGCGAGTGGTTCTTCGCCCGCCACGCCGGACTCCCCTGTCCGGTGCTGGACCTTGAAACAGGCCAGTGCCGCCTCTACCACCATCGCCCCGTCGCCTGCCGGCTCGCCGGACCCCTGATTCAAATTGGCCGCACCTGCACCGATCCCTGCCCTCTGTGCTTCGAGGGCGTAAGCGTCCAAGACGTATCAACTACTAAAATAGTTATACAAGTAGATGATTTCAATGATATTTCCGCCGACCCGGAGACGTTAATCGCTTATATACTATAAAAATAATTAAACTTCCTGATGCAGCTTTTCCGGGAATAACCCCAGCCGGTTGATGCCATCGAGTAGGTCATAATCGAAGTGATTGGCCAAAGCCATAGCCATAAGCCTAGCGTAACTCGTGGCAACGGCCGCCCGGAGGAGTGAACTCCCGCGGGCGGCCGTTAGCCGCTTCACTTGATTGGGATGAACTGGGTTGAACCGCCTAGCGATTGGCTGCTTCCAAATGCAGACCCTTATGAATCGCGTAAAGCGCAAGCTCCAAACGATCGGAGACGCCGAGCTTGTCGAAAATATTATGCAGATGATTTTTGACCGTCTGTTCGCTGATGAACATCTTTTCGGCCATCTCTTTGTTCTTGTAACCTTGGG
>JAYVRS010000958.1:0-3577 GCA_043776185.1 Bryobacteraceae bacterium
GATCGGGCAAGTGCGGCGTTTGGCACCATCCGGTCCACTTTTCCGGCGCGGCAGATTCAGTTTGCTCTGAAGTTTTACTTCTAGGTTGACGACAGCACGCGACGAGGGGCCAATCAGGCAGTGCGATTCCCGTCCACCCGCCTGCCTGAGGCGAACTTTATCATTACCAGCAACCCCGCCCCCACCAATACCAAGGTAACCGGTTCAGGCACGTCGGACAACAGCGAACTCGTCCTCGCGAACGCGGCCTGATTCTCCGGAATCAGGTCCAAACCCAACCCGTCCGGAGCAATATCCGCCAACGTCATCGGAACCAATCGGATCTCCCCCCGAGCCATCAGGAAGTTGTCCAACGATGAATGTCCACCGGCATCCCCACCCAAACCGATCGGCACCAACCCGAAGTTGTGCCCCAATTCGTGGGCAATGGTGTCCACCCGTCCCATTCCGCCGTTGAAATTCATCACCGTGTCCATCGACATCACAAACCCACCCAACCCGAACCAACCTTGGCCGTAAAAGGACCCCGCCACTTCCCTCACCAGAAACATATCGATGGTCGTCATGCTCGGCCCCATCGTGCCATAAGCCGCCGCTAAGTCGGCAAGGCCATCGCCGGCCACGCTATCGTCCAGAAAGCTGAAGGCGGTACTGTGAATCTGCGCCACGAAGTCAAACGCGATGGCGATCCCCGCTTGACCCCAAATTTTGTTAGTCTCCGCGGCAAAATAGGCATCCCCCGCCGGACCTGTCGATGCGCAATTGCTACCCGCATCGTCGCAAAGCTGATAAACCTGCACCGTCACCGCTTTGGTAATGGCAGCCGCCAGGGCCTCACCCGGAAACAGCGCCGCCATGACAAGCGCGCTGATCAATAACCATCTATGTCGAACGTCGTACTTAGTTATTATCAAGACACCAAATCGTACCGCAATTTATCGCGATAACTTAGTAATACGTCGCAAGTCTGCGTGGTTCTAGGACGCTTCAATACCCCAGTACTGCCAGTAAGCCAACCTGTAACCGTCAAGTAAACATCAACTTACACGAATCGTCTCCCTTCAATTCGATCGTTGCCCCCCTCATTGCGCGAGACCGCTCCCCCCTTAAGAGTTAGCCAACCACCACTAAATGCTGATGACCCTGTGAAATAACCCGTGAGCCGATAGCGTCATTGGTCACCTCTCACCGAGAGCGATTCGGAAAAGGGCGAAGCCTCACCCCACACGACATTCTCGCCCCACACCACGTTATATCCCTGCATCGCGCTACTCCCCCACACCACATTACTGCCCTGTAAAATGCTCTCCCCCCACACCACATTCTCCCCCCACACCACGTTCTCTCCCCACACCACGTTACTCCCCCAAACGATGTTCGTGCCGCCCACCAGCGTCGGGTAAGTCTTCGACAATACCGCCTTCCCATTCACCCACTTCACCTGGGGCGAAAGCGCCAGTTTGCCCGCCGTACTCTTCTCCGTGCTGGCCAGCGCCGCCTTCAAATCCACATACCCCGCCCCCACCGTAAATAGATCGTGCTGCAGGTTGTAGGTCGTGCCCGCCACCGTATCGGTAATCGTCGCCGTCGGCACGAAGCCCTTAAAGGCCGTCTTCATCAATCGCGACTTGATTTGGTCCGGCGTCATCGTCGAATCCTTTTGCAACAGCAATGCCGCCGACCCAGCCACCACCGGCGACGCCATGCTCGTTCCGCTCAATAGGAAAATATTCGGGACATTCGGCCCGCCCGCCATGCTCACTCCCACCAAGTTCGTCTGATAGTTCGACACTAGGTACGACGACACTCCCATCCGCGCGTACACGATGTTGCCAGGCGCCACCAAATCCGGCTTCACAATCCGATCCCGCAGCGTCGGACCCTTCGAGCTATAAGACGTCACCGTGTCGTCCTCCCGTCCCGTGTGCCCCACCATCCGCGTCGAACCCACCGTAATCACATAAGGATCATTCCCCGGCGAAGTGATCGTGCTGTACCCTTGTGTCCCTTGGGAGTTGTCCCGCCCATTGTTCCCCGCCGCCACCACCACCGTAATCCCCGCCTTCCAAGCCCGTTCCACCGCCTGGCAAAGGGGATCGAGCGCAAAGCCACTGGCAATCACCCGTCCCAACGACAAATTGATCACCTTAATCTTGTAAGTCGACTTCAACGCAATCACCCGGTCAATCGCACTAATCACCGCGCTGTCCTTGCCCACGCCTCGGCTGTCCAGCACGCGCAGGTTAATAATCTTCGCGTCCGGCGCAATCCCGGACATATCCACATACCCTCCCGGCAAACACTTCCCATTGCCCGCCGCAATTCCCGCCACATGCGTCCCATGTCCGTAAACATCGTCCGTCGTCGTCTCGCCAATCACAAAATTCTGGCTGTAGACAATCCGCGACGTCGTGCAACTCGTGTTCGGATCCTTCAGGTAGTCGTCCGCCGACACCCCGCTATCGATGATCGCGATCCCAACCCCTCTTCCCGTCTGCACCGGACGCTCCGGCACCGTCATCGCCGCGAAACGATACCCGATCGCTTCATGCAACATCCAAGGCGGAAAGTGCGTTGCCCCCAACGACCGATCCGGCGAAATAAATACCACATCCGGATCACTCGCCATCGCCGCCAACTTCGATCGCTTCACCCTCAGCACTTCAAACGGCAGATTCTCCATCGTCTCCTGCCGCGCCCCCCAAACCGCACTCCGTGTCCGCACGTCGCGCGACGCATTATCCGCGTACTGCACAATCACGTCCACCTCTTCCCCGCCACTCTTCGCGCTCAGCCGCGACTGCTCCCGCAGTTCCGGTGCCAACTTCTCCAAATCGGGTTGGGCAAACGCCAGTCCCGCCATCGCCAACATCAATGAGGTGCTCTTCATCATGCCCAATCACATTGCACTTCGCGTTCCATCCGCAGGTTGTTGATTATAAATACTCTAGTAAATACGAAAGGGACAGTTTGTCCCGCCGCGCGGACAAACCGTGGGACAAAACGTCCCGTCCGCGAATACCTACCCCCATCCGCGTCAGTCACCGCAATCCGAAAAATACCAATCCCAATCCCTCCAAACACTTACCAATCAAACCTCACCCCCAAATGCGCCCTGCCAGACCTCCCCATGCCACCCTAAAGCCATGCCCAGGCCCCTCACCGCCGCTCAACTCGCCGCATGTCAGCAGAATGCGCAAAACTCCACCGGACCCCGTACAGAAACCGGTAAAGCCAAAACCCGTCTCAATGCCGTCAAACACGGCCTCACCGCCAAACTTCCCGTCCTCCCCTTCGAAAGCGCCGAAGACTTCGCCGCCCTTACCGATGGCTTCGAAGCCGACTTCGCCCCCCAAAACACCTACCAGAAATTCCTCACCCGCCAACTCGCCACCCACGCCTGGCGCATCCTGCGTTCACAGCAAGTCGAAATCGGTCTTCAGGAAATGCTCCTCAAGCAAGTCGTATCCGACCTCGAAAAACAGGGGCACAGCGCCGAAAAGGCCATGCGCGAAAACCCCTACGCCGGCCTCGCCCTCACTCTGCAGCCCCACAAAAACGATCCCCACAACCATCT
>JAYVRS010000959.1:0-3574 GCA_043776185.1 Bryobacteraceae bacterium
GCCACCACCGGTATTAGAAACGTCGTACTCGAAGCCCGCGCCGCCCCGAAACGCCCGGCCGCCATCGCCATCAGCACATTGGCAATCGCTGTCCCGAACGCCCCCAGCGCCAATAACGACAGCAATGGCACCAGCGTCCAATGCGCCGCTATCACATCCGGAATCCCGAATGGCGCGGTTAAAATTACTCCTACTGCCTGCGCCCGCCAGATCACCGGCACCGCTCCGTACTGCTGTTGCAGAGCCCGCGCAATGCTCAACGCGAAGCCATAGGAGACCATCGCCACCAGGATCATCGCCACGCCGATTGCGCTGCTTTGCCCTTCGCCCATCGCTGGTAACGCCATCAGCACCGTGCCCGCCAACCCCACCGTCAAGCCAGTTACCACGCCTCGCGACGGCCAGCGCCGCGCGATGTAGCAAGCCACCAGGGTCGCGAACAAGGGGTTCGAGCCGTTCAGCATTCCCGTCAGTGCCGATGAGACTCTTTGCTCCGCGAAGGGAAATAGGGTCAATGGAAAGGCGAACCAGAGTAAGCCCAGCCAGACGACTTTACCCCAATCGGCCCGCGCCACGGGCCTTCTGGCTGCGGGAAATAGGGCGAGAGTGGCGAAGCCCACGCAGATTCGCACAAACGCCACGCCGTTGGGCCCGATCGCTCGCAAGCCTTCCGCAATAAAAAGAAAGGAAGCGCCCCAAATCAGGCCCGGAATGAGGAGTAAGTACAACTAACTCCGTCGCAGTAACCGATCGAGTGCCTCGCAGAAAAAATAATCGCCCCACATTACACTCTCGTTCACCCCCAGGCCCTTTTGCATGTGGTAAACGCCACCCTTCAAGATACCTTCCCAGCCCTTGGACTTATCGCCCAAGTAAGTGGTACACAGGGTCCGCATAATCTGGTTCGCGGTCGACCAGTACAAATGCCCCTTCACGGGATCCTGCATCATGCGCGACAGGCGCAGCATGCCCGCCGCAGCAATCGCCGCCGCGGAAGTGTCCACCTGATGGCGTGTTTCCGGCGGTGCTTGATAGTCCCACGGCGGCACTCCGTCGTTAGGCGTATGCGATAGGAAATAGTCCGTGCAGGCCTCGGCCGTTTCTAGAAAATGCGGATCCGACGAATACTCGTAGGCCGTGACGAAACCGTACATCGCCCAAGCCAGGCCGCGCGACCAGCACGAATCGCCGCGTTCGCCCTGATGCGTCGCTTGCCGCAGAAACTGCCCGTTCTTGACGTCGAACAAGCCTTCCTGCGCGGTGGAGCCATCGCCACGCACCATGGTCTTGCGCGTGGTGTAGCTGTGCCGCAGCGCGGCATCCCGCAGCTTCTTGTCGTTGGTTTCGCGCGCCGCGTAGAACACGATACCCACGTTCATCATGATGTCGATAAACAGCGAATCCTCGCCCACAAAAGAGCGCAGATACTGGCCCTTATCCCGGTAACGCGCGCCCATCGTCTGGCCGGCCGTGATCAGCACCTGGCGCAACGACTCGTCCTTAGTCACCTGATACCAGCGGTAGTAACTCGACAGGAAAAGAAAACCCAGATCATGCACTTCCCGGTCCAGCTTACGTGGTTCGAGCGGCTTCGAATAACGAATGGCGTGCTCGCGCCAAACCTTGGCGTCTTTGGCCTCGCTCCGCTTTTCGAAGATCCACATCATGCCGGGTAGGAAGCCGTCGCACCAGTGCGTCCAGGCGGCGCCGTCATGCTTCCACTTGCCCTTCTTGGTGTACATCGGATAAAAGTCCGGATGTTTCTTGACGAGCGCCGCTACTTGTTTTTTGGCGAAACTCAACGCATTTTCAAAGAGCGGTAAGTCGGTTTCCTGCTGAAACGAAATCATTTTTTCTGGCTTTCCGAAGTAAGTTCAGTCGAGAGCACAAGGTCGAGCCCGTCCGTGAACCTTGGTTCATTGTAAACGACAAATACGTTTTGCCCACTGGGATGCGCCCCGGCGATCACCGGCGTGGGCCCGCGCGCCGTCCCCATCGAGCGTCGGCTGACCGGCACTGGCTCGGGAAAGGGGAGCGCTTCTACCAATTGGGTCTTCACCGTGGCGCGCCACTTATTGGCGTTCAATTCGTCAAAACGAAGTCCGAGCAGAAACGCGCTTCCGGTGGGGCCCGCCTGCCGCTCCATACAAATCAGCCGGCCCTTCAGTTGGCTGCCCTTCGGAATAATCACCTGCTTCTGCACCTTCACGTCGCGCCGCACCACGGCGGTCACCGTATCGCCCACCGCCGACTTCGCCCACAACAATGGCGTCACCACATGCACATCCATCTTGAGCCCCACCGGTACGTCACGCACTTCATTGGGCGCCGCTAGCGAGGGTAAGCCGCTGGGGTCGCTGGGGTCCGCAAAGATCAAAGTCGACTCGGTGGAATATTGCCGGCAGGCCGAAAAAGTCGTCTTATTCAAACTGACTGAGCCGTCGTCGCTTGCCATGCGCATCTCGCTGCCTTTGGGCAACAGAAAGTCGCTTTCGCCCAAACGCACGCGCTGGTAGTCGAGAATCTCTTCCTCTTCGGGAATGCCCAACTCGGCAGGAATGTCATTGGCCCGCACTTCCAAGCGCATCAACTCATCCGTGTCGGGGTCCACAAAGAAACTGCCGCCATAGCCCACCTTGGCTTCTACGTCGCCATGGCGCAAACTGAAGGCGCTGCGGGCGCGCGCCACCGTATAGCGATACTCCATCGCCCGCCGGTTACCGAGTTTGGTTTCGCCGACGGCCTCCACCTGCGCCGCGCGGCCATCGAAAACGCTGCGCGCATGCAAGGCGAAACTGCCGTTGCCGATGGCCCCACGCGGCACCAGATCGCGCAACTTCGCGCTCTCGAATCCCCGCGACCCCGGCCAAGCAAACATCTCGGCTTGATCCACCAGCGCCACTTCCAGACGCACCAGATCCAGCAACTGGAAGCGCTTCGAATTTGCCTCTCGCGACGAACGCTCAATCGTCTCAAGGCACGTGTAGTTGGGAAGCTGCTTCAAGTCGCGGGTGACGCGCGCGCGAATCCGCCGCAACGTCGCGCTGAAGTCGGACGTCTCAGGGGCCTGCGCGAAGGCTGCTACCGCCACCAACCCGGAGATCATCTTTCGAAGCACCCCTTGATTCTAGCGGGTGTGTCATCCTATTAAGGAAATGGCAGCTAAAGTTTCAGTCCTCAACAACGGTCCCTTACGCATCGAAGGTGACTTCAATATTCAAGACGCCGAAGGTAAGGAGTTCGGCCTAGCCGGACGCACGGTCATCAGCTTGTGCCGCTGCGGGCTCAGCGAAAATAAGCCTTTCTGCGATGGCAGCCATGCCCGTCAAGGCTGGCAATCCACTTGCCCCGCGCGTGACCTGCCGGCCCCCAAACCCAAAATCTAGTGGAGCTTTCCGCGCTTCCTTCCGTCGATCAACTGCTGGGGCGGCTCGCACTGCCGCCCGGCAGCTTTCCTCATGCTCTAGTCGTCAAAGAAATCCGTCTCGCGCTTGGCCACGCGCGCCTCGAAATTCGCGCCGGACGTGAGCCGGGCCTGCTCGCCGCCACCGTTCTCCAAGCTCTCCAATTGCTG
>JAYVRS010000960.1:0-3552 GCA_043776185.1 Bryobacteraceae bacterium
CCGACGCGGTACTTGGGCTCTGGCTTAGTCCACTTCTTGAAGCGAGCCTTTACTTCCTTCTCGCTGACTTCTAAATTAATCGTGCGCTTCACTAAGTCGATGGTGATCATGTCACCTTCCTCGACAATGGCGATGCGTCCGCCGTCGACAGCTTCGGGGGCCATGTGGCCGACGCTGAAGCCGCGCGTCGCGCCGCTGAAACGGCCGTCGGTCATTAGGGCCACCGTCTCGCCCAAGCCGGACCCGGCAATCGCCCCTGTGACACCCAACATTTCGCGCATGCCCGGACCGCCCTTGGGCCCCTCATACCGAATCACCACCACGTCGCCCGCTTTGATCTTGCCCTTGAGGACGGCCTTCATGGCCGGCTCTTCGCTATTGAAGACGCGGGCCGGGCCGCGGTGTAACTTCTTTTCGATGCCGGTGACTTTGAGCACCGACCCTTCGGGGCACATATTGCCCTTCAGGATCATCAGGCCACCTGACTTCTTGATCGGCGCCGCCAGCGGCTTGATTACGTCCTGCCCCTTGGTCTCCTTGGCCTTCGACGCTTCCTCGCCGATCGTCTTGCCGGTGATCGTCTTGCACTTGGGATGGACGTAGCCGCCGTCCACCAGTCGCTGGGCGAGCACCGGAATGCCACCGGCCTCGTGCATATCGGCCGCCGTATACTTGCCGGCCGGCTTCAGGTCGAGGAACAGGGGCGTCTTGGCGCTGATGCGCTGGAAGTCGTCGATGTCGAGCTTGACGCCCGCTTCCTTGGCCATCGCGAGCAGGTGCAACACAGCATTGGTGGAGCCGCCGCCGGCCGCTACCGAAGCGATGGCGTTCTCGAAGGCTTGGCGGGTGCAGATAGCGCGCGGGCGTAGGTTTTGCTTGACGGCTTCGACGATGAGCTTGCCGCATTCAAAAGCGGCCTTGGCTTTCATTTCGTGGGGCTGCGGGATGGAGTTGACTCCGAAGGGCGACAGGCCGATGAGTTCGAGCAAGGTAGCCATGGTGTTGGCGGTGAACTGGCCGCCGCAAGCGCCCGCGCCGGGGCAGGCGGCGTTCTCAATGGCGAGTAACTCAGCGTCATCGATCTTACCGGCGGCGTGCGCGCCCACGGCTTCAAAGACGTCTTGAATGGTGATGAATTTATCCTTGTGCTTACCCGGCATGATGGAGCCGCCGTAAAAAATAAGTCCGGGCACGTTCAGCCGTAGCAGCGCCATGGCGGCGGCGGGATTGGTTTTGTCGCAAGCGGTCATGGCAATCACGCCGTCAAACATATAGCCACGCGTGGTGAGCTCAATGGAGTCGGCGATCACTTCGCGGCTGACGAGCGAGGCCTTCATGCCTTCGGTGCCCATGGTGACGCCGTCGGAGATGGCGATGGTGTTGAACTCCATGGGCGTGCCGCCGGCGGCGCGGATGCCTTCTTTCACCGGCCCGGCGAGTTCACGCAGGCGGATGTTGCAAGGCATGGTCTCGATCCAGGTGTTGGCGATGCCGATGATGGGCTTCTTAAGGTCTTCGTCGGTGAAGCCGACGGCTTTCAACATGGAGCGCGCGGGAGCGCGGTCAGGCCCTTGGGTAATCGTGTAAGACTGCAGTTTCATGAGGAGCCCTTATTTTACTAGAAGAAGCTCGTTAGAATCGAGAGCATGACATTTACCCGGCGGGCACTGCTGGCGACACCCCTGTTGGTGCAGGCGGAAAACGGAATCGAACGCACGCTGCATCGGGCTTCTCCCGCCGCTGGCGTCGCCGTGTGGAGCTTCGCTTATTACACGGAGGCGAAGGGGACGCGGATGAGGTCGATTGAGCAACGACTTTCGCGTTCGGACACCATCGATGCGGCCTACGTACGCGAGTCGCCGGACAACGGGCGAACGTGGTCGGAGCCGGTGAAGGTCGTCACCGGCGAACGCCGTAATGGGGGCATGTGGCGAAAGCATCTGCGCGCCGGAGTGGTGCATCAAGGCCAGTTACTCGAATTCTGGAACGAAGGCGTGCTGGCCACGGACGATCCGCTGGAAGGCCTGCGGCAGTGGCAGATTCACTTCCGCCTGAAGGGCCGCCAGCAGCAGATTATCGGCGAGGGTCTGACGGCGGGCAATCCCTGGCCGGGGGTGTATCAAGGGAAGAACTGTGCCGTACTGGGCGACCAGGCTTGCGCGCCAGTAGCGGATGGTAAGCGCGTGCTGCTGCCCGCCGAGGTGACGCTGTTGAATCTGGAGAATCCTGGCGGCGGCTACACCTATTCGGATGCGGCGGTGGTGATTGGCACGTTAGATAAGGGCAAGTATCACTGGCACATCACCAAGCCCTTGAAAGGCGACCCGGCCCGCAGCACGCGCGGACTGGTGGAGCCGACCATCGTCAAGCTGAATGGCCGCCGCTGGCTGATGGTGCTGCGTGGCTCGAATGATCGCAAGCCAAAATTACCCAGCTATCGTTGGTTCAGCATCTCCGAAGATGACGGCGAGAGCTGGAGTGAAGCCCGAACCTGGACTTACACGAATGGCGAGCCCTTCTTTAGCCCCAGCGCCTGCTCGCAGTTGCTACGGCATTCGTCCGGACGCATCTTCTGGCTGGGAAATATTACCGCCGAGAACCCGCGCGGCAATCAGCCGCGTTATCCCTTCTGGATCGGCGAAGCGGACCGGGCCACGGGCTTGTTGAAGAAAGAGTCGCTGCGGAGGATCGACGACCGGCAGCCGGGGGAGGAAGAGGACTTGATGCTCTCGAACTTCTATGCCCGCGAAGATCGGGTGACGCGGGAAGTTGTCCTGCATATGTCGCGCCTCTTTCCGCTGGCTTCGGGTTGGGCGGGAGATGCTTTTGACTACCGCATTACGCTGTAGCTTCCAAGCTTCGCTATTCTAGGGTCTAGGCCACGATGCCCTCAAACGTAGTTGCTATCTATCCCGGATCCTTCGACCCCATCACCAATGGCCATCGCGACATCATTGAGCGCGGCCATAAGCTGGTGGGAAAGCTGATGGTGGCGGTGTTGCAGAACGAAGCCAAACAGCCGCTCTTCAGCGTGGAAGAGCGCATTGAAATGCTTCGCGAAGTGGTGCGGACTTATAACAACGTGGAGGTAACGTCGTTTGACGGCTTGCTGGTGGATTTTGCCACCCAGCAAGGGGCCACCGTGATTTTCCGCGGGATCCGCGCCATCTCCGACTACGAGCATGAGTTGCAGATGGCGTTGATGAACCGGCGCTTGCAGCCGCGGATTGAAACCGTCTTCCTGATGGCGGGTGAGCAGTATTCCTTCATCAGTTCCCGGCTGGTGAAAGAGGTAATTCGGTTGGGCGGGAATATTAGCGGGCTGGTGCCACCGTTGGTGGAAGACCGGTTACGCGAGAAAGTAAAGGGAGAGGCCCTCTTAAGAAATGTCAGCGTCTAGCTTGGAAGTGAAACCGGTCCTATCGGACCGCAATGGATTGATCAGTGTTTCGTCCACCATGAAAGTGGCGGCGGAAGCGGACCGTCTGCGCCGCGAGGGGGCCGACGTGGTCGACTTCAGCGTGGGCGAACCGGACTTCCCTACCCCGGATA
>JAYVRS010000961.1:0-3525 GCA_043776185.1 Bryobacteraceae bacterium
TTACACGGTTCATGGACGAACAGATTTACCCCAATGAGCCACTCTACTGGGACCAGGTGAACACGGGCGATCGTTGGAAGACGATCCAGATTATTGAAGAGCTGAAGCCGAAGGCGCGCGCGGCCGGCCTGTGGAATCTCTTTCTGCCCCATAGTAACCACGGCGCGGGATTGACTAACTTGGAATATGCGCCATTGTGCGAAATCATGGGACGTTCGCCCATGGGCCCGGAAGTATTTAACTGCTCCGCGCCGGACACCGGCAATATGGAAGTCCTCGCGCGTTATGGCACCGAAGAGCATAAGCAGCGTTGGCTGCGCCCTTTACTAGCCGGCGAAATCCGGAGTTGTTTCTCGATGACGGAGCCCGACGTCGCCAGCTCTGACGCCACTAACATCCGGCTTAGTATCACCCGTGACGGCGACCATTATGTCGTCGATGGACGTAAGTGGTGGAGTTCGGGAGCAGGCGATCCGCGTTGTAAGATCGCCATCGTCATGGGCAAGACCGATCCGGCTGCGGAACGCCATCAGCAGCAGAGCATGATTCTGGTGCCGCTCGAGACTCCTGGCGTAAAAATCGAGCGCATGTTACACGTTTTTGGTTACGATCATGCGCCGCATGGCCATGCGCAAATTCACTACGACCACGTGCGCGTGCCAATCGACCACTTACTGTTGGGCGAGGGCCGCGGCTTTGAAATTGCGCAAGGGCGACTGGGGCCGGGCCGGATCCACCATTGCATGCGGGCGATCGGCGTGGCGGAGCGGGCGCTGGAGACCATGTGTAAGCGCGTCGAGAGCCGCGTCGCCTTTGGCAAGAAGTTAGCCGAGCAAGGGTCAATCATGGCGGATATCGCCAATTCGCGCATGGAGATTGAGCAAGCACGCCTACTCACCTTGAACGCTGCGTACATGATGGACACGGTGGGCAACAAAGCGGCGCGCGCGGAGATCGCGATGATCAAAGTGGTGGCGCCGAGGGTTTGCCTGGCCGTGCTGGATCGGGCGATCCAGTCGCATGGGGCACTGGGTGTTTGTCAGGATACCGACTTAGCCTGGCAATGGGCCAATGCCCGCACTCTACGCATTGTCGATGGCCCAGACGAGGTGCATCGGGAGGCGGTAGCCAAATTAGAGTTACGGAAGTACCGGACTTAGGGTGGCGGTGAATTCCCTGAAACTCTTGCATGCCGCAAGTGACTTGAACCGCGTGAAGCTAGAAGTTTTTCGTCGCCTGTCGACGGAAGAATTGACAGACTCGCTGAGGCCTGGTCAACCAGGGGCGCTGAAGGCTCGGCCCGATGGAACGTTACTCGACGGTCACCACCGCCTTCAGATTTTGATCGAACGAGAGGCCGATGTAAACAGATTGGCACGAGAGATAATGGAAAAAGAAGTATGAGACGCGATCTATTCTGGATACCAGGCAACGGACCGGGGCACCTCGCAATTGCGTTGCGACCGCGCGGCGGTGACTGGATAGAAGACGAAGCGCGTGCCTGGCAACGCTCTGGCGTGGACGTCGTTGTTTCGCTGCTCGAACCGGAAGAAGAGGCGCAGTTAAACTTGACCGGGGAACGTGACGCGGCAGAGCGGAGTGGCATTCAATTCGTCTCTTTTCCCATCGTCGACCGGGGAGTCCCGAACTCAATCGAGGCAACGGTGTCTCTCCTCGGAAATATCACGAACGCGCTCAAAAGCGGGAAGAACGTGGCCGTCCATTGCCGCCAGGGAATCGGGAGGTCCGGCTTGATCGCGGCCGCCGTTCTCATGAGCAGAGGAAGTACGCCGGACGCAGCCATTGACGCGGTTACCGTGGCCCGTGGACTTACTGTCCCGGAAACCCCTGAACAGGTAAGGTGGTTACAAGAATCCATGGTCCAGCACTAAACTGGATCGGGATAAATAACTAGGTGCCCGATAGGGATCATCGCGTTTGTATCTTGGTGACGCCAGGCTTTAGCCGGTGGTCGACATAAGCCGCTATGGACGTTGATCCCGTGGCGTTCCGCATTGGCAATCTCGGGCGTACTTAGGCCTCCACAGTTTCGAGCGCGTCGGCGATTTCAGCCTGGGCCGCCACGCCGGTGTACCGCAATACCAGTAATGTGCGGTCGTCTTCGAGTTCAGCGTTGCCGGTGAAGGCCTGGGCGGCGCGAATGATCTGGTCGCGAATCTGGGTCGCCGTAAAATGACGATGCTGGGCCACCAGTGCCTGCACTCGTTCTTCGCCAAATTGTTCATCGTGCTGATTGGCGGCTTCCACCAAGCCGTCGGAGTAAAGCACGAGTAAGTCGCCGGGCTCGAGCTCGACGGAGCCAGTCTCGAACTTGGCCGAAGGCAAAAGGCCGAGCACGGGCCCGCCTTCGTCCAAGCGCAGGCAGGTGGGGCGATTGGCCCGCACGAGAATGGGCGCCAGATGGCCAGCGTTGATGTAACGCAACGTGCTGCCTTCGATGTAGCCCCAAAAGAGGCTGGCAAAGCGTTCGGCGGAGGCGCGCTCGCTCAAGAGGCGATTGAGCCGTTCGGTGGCTTGCTGATGTTGGCGCCGGCCCTCCGTCCAGGCGCTGGAACGAACCGCGCCGTGGATGACGCCGGTGAGCAAGGCCGCCGGAATTCCCTTGCCGGAGACGTCGCCCAGGACGAAGGCCGCGCCGTCGCCGTTCACGGGGAAGGCATCGTAGAAGTCCCCTCCCAGGTGGGCGGCGGGCTGGAAGTCGGCGGCCAGGTCGAAGATGGCGGAGGTGTCACGCGGGGTAGGCAGCAGATCCTGCTGAACCCGGCGGGCGAGTTCTACATCTTGCCCAAGCCGTTGTCCGGCAAGGTAAGAACGGAAGCGCGCGCGGATGACCAACAGCGTGGCCAGCAGCGCCAAAGCGCCGGAGCAGTTAATGAGGAGGTTCGTCCGTAGGGGCCAAAGCCGTCCGAGGGCCGCGTCCATGGGAGCGCCCACCTCGAGAATGGCCATGGAGCGCGGCCCCGAGTTGGAAGGAACCGGCGCGGCGGCCATCAAGAAGCCCACCGGCTGAATGCGGCTGAGGGCCGGCGGCGAAACCGGTAGCGGGAGGACGAAGGCTTCCACCACCATCTCGCCTTGGGCCGTATCGCGGGTCGTGTAGGCCGACTTCCGGGCCCTCATTTTGGCACGCACCTGAGCGGCGCTGAAGGAGTGGGGAATGGCCAAGCCGGTGCGGCCGAGGACGGCGTCGGAGGTATCGCGCAACTCGATCCAGGCCAAGCGTCCGCCTGCCCGGGCCTGGGCGCGGGTGAGCACTGACCCCAGTTGGGTTTGGCTGGTGGTCTGTTGGAGGTCAGCATCGAGCTGGGCTACCTGCTCGGCCAAGTCGCGGCGCAGTTGATCTACTTGGATGCGCTGGGAAACGAAGACGTAATTGGAGACGGAGTTGGCCAGCAGGCCAATCGCAAGGACGACGCCGAGGCCGATGCCCAGCGGAAACCAACGCTCTCCGGAGAATTTCTGGGCGAATTTTGAAGGGTTTTGCATGGCTTGTTCCGTTATAGA
>JAYVRS010000962.1:0-3524 GCA_043776185.1 Bryobacteraceae bacterium
TTACACGGTTCATGGACGAACAGATTTACCCCAATGAGCCACTCTACTGGGACCAGGTGAACACGGGCGATCGTTGGAAGACGATCCAGATTATTGAAGCGCTGAAGCCGAAGGCGCGCGCCGCCGGCCTGTGGAATCTGTTTCTGCCCCATAGTAGCCACGGCGCGGGACTGACTAACTTGGAATATGCGCCTTTGTGCGAAATCATGGGGCGTTCGCCCATGGGCCCGGAAGTATTTAATTGCTCCGCCCCGGACACCGGTAACATGGAAGTCCTCGCGCGTTATGGTACCGAGGAGCATAATCAGCGTTGGCTCGGCCCCTTACTGGCCGGCGAAATCCGGAGTTGTTTTTCGATGACGGAGCCCGACGTCGCCAGCTCTGACGCGACTAACATTCGGTTGAGTATCACGCGCGACGGCGACCATTATGTCGTGGACGGACGTAAGTGGTGGAGTTCCGGAGCCGGCGATCCTCGCTGTAAGATCGCGATCGTCATGGGCAAAACCGATCCGGCGGCCGAACGCCATCAGCAGCAGAGCATGATTCTGGTGCCGCTGGAAACGCCCGGCGTAAAGATCGAGCGCATGTTACACGTTTTTGGTTACGATCATGCGCCGCATGGCCACGCGCAAATTCACTACGACCACGTGCGCGTGCCAATCGACCACTTATTGTTGGGCGAAGGCCGCGGCTTTGAAATTGCGCAAGGGCGCCTAGGGCCCGGCCGGATCCACCATTGCATGCGGGCGATCGGCGTGGCGGAGCGGGCGCTGGAGACGATGTGTAAGCGCGTCGAGAGCCGCGTCGCCTTTGGCAAGAAGTTGGCCGAGCAAGGGTCGATCATGGCGGATGTCGCCAATTCCCGCATGGAGATTGAACAAGCGCGTCTGCTCACCTTGAACGCCGCTTACATGATGGACACCGTCGGCAATAAGGCGGCCCGCGCGGAGATCGCGATGATTAAAGTAGTGGCGCCGAGGGTATGTCTGGCCGTGCTGGATCGGGCTATTCAGTCACACGGCGCGTTGGGTGTTTGTCAGGATACTGACTTAGCCTGGCAATGGGCCAATGCCCGCACGTTGCGCATTGTCGATGGCCCGGACGAGGTGCATCGGGAGGCGGTAGCCAAATTAGAGTTACGGAAGTACCGGACTTAGGGTGGCGGTGAATTCCCTGAAATTCTTGCATACCGCAAGTGACTTGAACCGCGTGAAGCTAGAAGGTTTTCGTCGCCTGTCGACAGAAGAATTGACAGACTCGCTAAAGCCGGGTCAACCAGGGGCGCTGAAGGCTCGGCCCGATGGAACGTTACTCGACGGTCACCACCGCCTTCAGATTTTGATCGAACGAGAGGCCGATGTAAACGGATTGGCACGAGAGATAATGGAAAAAGAAGTATGAGACGGGATCTATTTTGGATACCAGGCAACGGACCGGGACGCCTCGCAATTGCATTGCGACCGCGCGGCGGTGACTGGCTAGAAGACGAAGCGCGTGCCTGGCAACTCTCTCGCGTGGACGTCGTTGTTTCGTTGCTGGAACCGGAAGAAGAGGCGCAGTTGAACTTGACCGGGGAACGTGACGCAGCAGAGCGGAGTGGCATTCAATTCGTCTCTTTTCCCATCGTCGACCGGGGAGTCCCGAACTCAATCGAGGCGACGGTGTCTCTCCTCGGAAATATCACGAACGCGCTCAAAAGCGGGAAGAACGTGGCCGTCCATTGCCGCCAGGGAATCGGGCGGTCCGGCTTGATCGCGGCCGCAGTTCTAATGAGCACAGGAAGTACGCCAGACGCAGCTATTGACGCGGTTACCACGGCCCGTGGACTTACTGTCCCGGAAACCCCTGAACAGGTAAGGTGGTTACAAGAATCCATGGTCCAGCACTAAGCTGGATCTGGATAAATGGGAACCCCGGCTAGGCGAGCGATCGCAAGCGCGTTAGTTTCTGGAGTGACGTTTGGCTTTAGAGAAGTAAGCCGGTGTGGACGTTGACCCCGTGACGTTCCGCATTGGCCATCTCGGGCCTACCTAGGCGTGCACAGTTTCCAGCGCGTCGGCGATTTGCGCTTTGGCGGCCACGCCGGTGTACCGCAACACCAGTAGGGTGCGGTCATCCTCGAGTTCCGCGTTCCCTGTGAAAGCCTGGGCAGCGCGAATAATCTGATCGCGAATCTGGGTGGCTGTAAGGTGACGATGCTGGGCCACCAGTGCCTGCACTCGTTCTTCGCCAAATTGTTCGTCGTGCTGATTGGCGGCTTCCACCAAGCCGTCGGAGTAAAGCACGAGTAAGTCGCCGGGCTCGAGCTCGACGGAGCCAGTCTCAAACTTGGCCGAAGGCAAGAGGCCGAGCACGGGCCCGCCTTCGTCCAGGCGCAGGCAGGTGGGGCGATTGGCCCGCGCGAGAATCGGCGCCAAATGGCCAGCGTTGATGTAACGCAACGTGCTGCCTTCGATGTAGCCCCAAAAGAGGCTGGCAAAGCGCTCGGCGGAAGCGCGCTCGCTTAAGAGGCGATTGAGCCGTTCGGTAGCTTGCTGATGTTGGCGACGGCCCTCCGTCCAGGCGCTGGAACGGACCGCGCCGTGGATGACGCCGGTGAGCAAGGCCGCCGGAATGCCCTTGCCGGAAACGTCGCCAAGGACGAAGGCCGCGCCGTCGCTATTCACCGGGAAGGCATCGTAGAAGTCGCCTCCCAGGTGGGCGGCGGGCTGGAAGTCGGCGGCCAGGTCGAAGATGGCAGAGGTATCGCGCGGAGTGGGCAGCAGATCCTGCTGAACGCGGCGGGCGAGTTCCACGTCTTGGCCAAGCCGTTGTCCGGCGAGGTAAGAACGGAAGCGGGCGCGAATGACCAGCAGGGTGGCCAGCAGCGCCAGAGCGCCGGAGCAGTTAATGAGGAGGTTGGTCCGCAGGGGCCAAAGCCGGCCGAGGGCCGCGTCCATGGGAGCGCCCACCTCGAGAATGGCCACGGAGCGCGGCCCCGAGTTGGAAGGAACCGGCGCCGCGGCCATCAAAAAGCCCACCGGCTGAATGCGGCTGAGGGCCGGCGGCGAAACCGGGAGGCGGAGGAGGAAGGCTTCCACCACCATCTCGCCTTGGGCCGTATCGCGGGTGGTGTAAGCCGACTTCCGGGCCCGCGTTTTGGCACGCACCTGAGCGGCGCTGAAGGAGTGGGGAATGGCCAAGCCGGTACGGCCGAGGACGGCGTCGGAGGTATCGCGCAACTCGATCCAGGCCAAGCGTCCGCCTGCCCGAGCCTGGGCGCGGGTGAGCACTGACGCCAGTTGGGTTTGGCTGGTGGTCTGTTGGAGGTCAGCATCGAGCTGGGCCACCTGTTCGGCCAGATCGCGGCGCAGTTGATCGACTTGGATGCGCTGGGAAACGAAGACGTAATTGGAGACGGAATTGGCCAGCAGACCAATCGCGAGGACGACGCCGAGGCCGATGCCCAGCGGAAACCAACGCTCTCCGGAGAATTTCTGGGCGAATTTTGAAGGGTTTTGCA
Organism: Bryobacteraceae bacterium; assembly: GCA_043776185.1. Taxonomy (GTDB): domain Bacteria; phylum Acidobacteriota; class Terriglobia; order Bryobacterales; family Bryobacteraceae; genus JALHNI01. The sequence goes on from JAYVRS010000962.1 coordinate 3,506, forward strand.
TGGCTTGTTCCGTTATAGA
>JAYVRS010000963.1:0-3522 GCA_043776185.1 Bryobacteraceae bacterium
CCCCTCAAGGCGAAGAAGCTGGCCGCGCTCCCGGCCGAGGTGGTGACCGCGCTCGAAACCGCCGAAGAGAAGCGCACTCTCGATCAAGCCCGTCTGGCGCTGGACAATACACCCAAGATCAAAGTTTCGCAAGAGGAAATCGATGCCCTCATGTCTGAGGAAGACAAGGCGACCATTGCTTCCATCTCAAAACGCTTGCTGAAGATCTTCACCGGCTACGGCCCGCCGCCGATGTCGCCCGCCATCGTCGACATAGGCCGCGACGCCCCGAAAACCTTCATCGCGATTCGAGGCAATCCCGAAGCCCATGGCGAAGAAGTACAGCCTGGCTTCCTGACAGCTTTGGGTGGTGGTGATGTTCCTGAACCGCCGCTCCATGCGCCAACAACCTACCGGCGCAAGGCTCTGGCCGAGTGGATCGCCAAGGAGGATAATCCCCTCTTCGCGCGTGTGATGGTGAACCGCATCTGGCAATTCCACTTTGGCTCTGGCTTGATGAGAACCTCGAGCGACTTCGGTACCAGAGGGGGGCTGCCGAGTCACCCGGAGATGCTGGACTGGCTCGCGGGGGACTTTGCGGCGAAGAAATGGTCCGTCAAGTCGATGCACAAACTGATCATGATGTCGGCAGCTTACCGGCGGAGCGCGAATCCCACTGGCGCGGCCCATGCGAAAGATCCGGGCAACGCCCTCCTCTCGCACTTCAATCGCCGGCGCCTCGAAGCGGAAGAGATCCGCGATGCCTCGCTGCTGGTGACTGGCGAATTGAATCTCAAGATGGGCGGCGTGCCGTCGGTGCCGCCGCTTACCAAGGAAGAGATGTTCGGCATGATCGGCAATCCGGCTGACAACTGGAGTGTCTCCCCGGACCCGGCCGAGCACGTGCGCCGCACCATCTACACCCTGCAACGGCGGACCTTTCAGCAGCCCATGGCGCAGGCATTTGACGGCCCCGACGGAGTGATGTCCTGTCCGCAGCGCAACGAGAGCACCACGGCCCCTCAGTCGCTTGCCTTGCTGAACGGTGGTTTCACGACGGACCGGGCCAAAGCGCTGGCGCGGGCAATCAAGACGCCAGGGGAAGCCTGGGAGCGTGTGTATGGCCGTGCGCCATCGGAAGAAGAGCATGCGGTTGCACAGGCAGCTCTGGATAGACAGATCACCCTCACCGGCTCGCGCACGGCGGCGATCGCCGAGATCGTTCGCGGATTACTAAACACCAACGAGTTCCTCTATGTTGACTAAATTGACGCGACGCGAAATTCTGGCCCGGACGGCCAACGGGTTCGGCATGGCGGCCTTGGCCGGAGTGCTGGAAGGGGCCGAAACGAATCCGTTGGCGCCGAAGCCGGCCCCCTTGCCGACGAAGGTGAAGAGCGTTATCTACCTGCATATGCACGGTGGCGTCAGTCACGTGGATACGTTCGACCCTAAGCCTGCGTTGACCAAGTTTAACGGCAAACCCCTGTCGGCTGAGCTGGCGAAGGTGATCAAGACCAGCTTCATTCATGACCCTTCGAAGGCCATTCTCCGCGGCAGCCCATGGGAATTCCGCCCCGGTGGGAAGAGTGGCTTGCCTGTTTCCGATCTGTTCCCGAACATGCGCGAAGTGGCTGACGACCTGGTGGTTATTAAGGGCTGCCACTCCGATCAGTTCGACCACGCACCGGCGATCTACCTGCGCCACACCGGGCATCAACTGCCGGGCCGGCCTTGCCTCGGATCGTGGATCACCTATGGATTGGGCACGGAGAACCGCAACCTGCCCGCGTTTGTCGTGATGTCGGATGGCTCCACCAAGTCCGGACCGCCCGCTTACGGAGCAGGCTTTCTTCCCGCGGTCTACCAGGGCACGATTTTCCGTGGCGGCGAAAGCCCCATCCTCTACCTGAAGAACCCGAACGGCGTGAGCGAAGAGTCGCAACGCGCCACGCTCGACTTCATCAACAAGATCGGCCGGATTCAGCAACAAACCCGGCCCGAGGATTCTACCCTCGATGCCCGCATCGCGTCGTATGAACTGGCCGCGCGGATGCAAAGTTCGGCTCCGGAAGCCGTAGACATCGCCAAAGAGACCGAGGCCACCAGGAGTCTTTACGGCATTGGGGAAGAGCTTACCGACGATTTCGGCCGGAAGTGCCTCTTGGCCCGGCGTCTGGTGGAGCGCGGGGTCCGCTTTATCGAGCTTATTTCCGGCACTAACGTGGGGCAGGACTGGGACGAAGCGCACTTCGATCTGACTGGCTCCCATGCTCGCATGGCCAGGAAGACTGACAAGCCGATTGCCGGACTTCTCAAGGATTTGAAGAGCCGCGGCATGTTGGATTCGACCCTCCTGGTGTGGGGCGGGGAATTCGGGCGGACGCCACTTTCGCAGGGTGACAACGGTCGGGACCATCATCCCTATGGCTTCTGCTCCTGGATGGCCGGGGGCGGGATCCAGGGCGGACGAGCGCTCGGAGCAACTGACGAATTCGGAGTCCAGCCCGTCGAAATGCCGGTGGACGCCCATGACCTGAATGCCACCATTCTTCGTCTGATGGGAATCGACCATACCAAGCTGACCTATCTTTATCAAGGCCGAGACATGCGCCTGACTGACGTGAAGGGAATGGGAGAGTTCAGCGCGAAGTTACTGGGTTAGCGATCAATACTGTTCACTTAAGCTAAAACCAACGCCCCGACAGGTGGACCGCTGACCAGTTCCTCTACGCTGTGCTGTTTGATCGGGATAAGGGGGAAGCCTCACAGCTCCGCCCCTCCCACACCACCGGACGTGCGGGTCCGCATCCGGCGGTTCGAGTCGGTTACGTCAACAGTCTTCGAACAATGACGGAAGCCCGAGCGATTTGAAGTAGGCATTCGAAAGCCCTACCGATAGAGCCTTGGCTCGCGCGAGGTACCGAGGGCCAAGGCAACTGCCAGCAGTATTGCTTGCCAGCCGTGGACGAACCCCGAGTTCCAACAGAGCCGCTCGGCGACGGCGCGGTGTTTTCCACTGCCGCCACATTGCTGCCCTGAGTCGCAATCGAACCCAGCGGGTTAAACCAATCAACACTTCCGGCGTTTCGCAGAATCCGAAATAGCCTCGCCAACCCCGCATGTACGGAGCCAACTCGGCCATTGTCGTTTCCATGCTGACGCCCTTGGCCCGGCGCGTGATCTCCCGGACTCGCTGCTTGAACCGATCCAAGGCCTTGGGCGCGATGACGCGCTTGACCTCCGGACCAGCCGTGAAGCTAAACCTGAGAAACTTCCGCTCCTGCGGTCGTGCCACCGCGCTCTTCGCCTCATTCACCTTGAGCTTGAGCCTTTGCGTGATGAATTGCGTGACGCTCTCCATCACCGGTTGCCCGGCCCGCTCGCTTCGAACGTGTACGCAACTCGCCGCCGAGTTTCAACCGCGTCGAACCAGTCGACTTGCCCTTCCTGCCCCCAGCCGTAACTCTGCGGCACGAACAGATCCCGGCCGCTGAGCCCCATCGCCAACTTCTGATGACGCACATAGCGGCGCACGGTCGC
>JAYVRS010000964.1:0-3513 GCA_043776185.1 Bryobacteraceae bacterium
CCGGCGTGACGACGCTGCGCGAGCACGGCCATGAGGTGCTGGTGGAGAGTGGCGCTGGCCGCCTCAGCTCAATTCAGGACGTGGAGTACGAAGAGGCGGGGGCGCAGGTGCTCGGCACCGCTTCCGAAGTGTGGGCGAAGGCGCACATGATCGTGAAGGTGAAAGAGCCTCAACCCTCCGAGTATCAGCACTTTCGGCCGGATCTGTTGTTGTTCACCTACCTGCATTTGGCACCATTGAAAGAGCTCACCGACCATCTCTTAGCCGCCAGTGTATCGGCCGTCGCCTACGAGACCATCCGCGAGCGCGATGGCTCGCTCCCTTTGCTCACGCCGATGAGCGAGATTGCCGGGCGGATGTCGGTGCAGGTGGGGGCGCAGTATCTGGAAAAACCGATGGGTGGCCGAGGCATCCTATTGGGAGGCATTCCGGGCGTACAGGCAGGCAACGTGGTCATCATTGGGGGTGGCGTGGTGGGCCACAATGCGGCCAAAATCGCGGTCGGCTTGGGGGCGCACGTCATTTTGATCGACAAGAACCTCAACCGGCTTCGCGAACTGGACGACATCTACAACGGCCAAATTGTGACGCTGGCGTCGAACACCCACACGGTACGCGAGGCTTTGCGGCAGGCCGATCTGGTGATTGGTGCCGTGTTGGTGCCCGGTGCCTCGGCACCCAAAGTCGTACGGCGCGAAATGATCAAGCTGATGAGGCCGGGCTCGGTGGTGGTGGATGTGGCCATCGACCAGGGGGGCTGTATTGAAACGGCGCACGCCACCACGCACTCCGATCCGGTGTACTACGTCGATGACGTGTTGCATTATTGCGTCTCGAACATGCCGGCCGCGGTTCCCCACACCTCCACCTACGGCCTCACCAATGCCACTTTTCCCTATCTGTTTAAGATCGCTGAACGCGGTCTGGCGGCGGCCTGCCAGTCCTCGCCCGCCATCGCTGAGGGGGTGAATACCTATCAGGGACATGTAGTGTACCCGGCGGTCGCTGAAAGCCAGGGCCGCGGATGGACGGACGTCGCTACGCTGTTCTAAATATTAAGTTCTAAATATGAAGTTTGCCAATCGCACGCAACCCAAGTAGCCTAGTTATGAATTATTCATGTGTCGCATCGCCAGCAAGTCCGTTTTGGCCAACCTTCGGGTGACACTTCTCTAGATGCTCGTTGATTTCACACTAATTGAACGGGCGAGCAAAGGCGAAGACAGCGCCTTCAACGAGATCGTCCGCGCCTACCGGCGACGGATTCTGGGCACCATTGGCCGCCTCATCGGCCGTCCGGAGGATGTGGAAGACGTGGGCCAAGTGGTGTTTCTGCGCCTCTATGAGTCCCTGGAGCAGCTCCGTACCCCGGAGATGTTCGAGCCGTGGCTGTACCGGCTTACAGTAAATGCCTCATACGATTATTTGCGCCGCAAACGCCGTCGGCCCGAATCGCGCATGGCGGACCTCTCCGAGGAACAGGTGATCCTGGCGGACGCCTCCGCCTCCATGGACCGTGGCACCGAGGACGCGCGCAAAGCGGCTACGCGCGAATTGGTTGAGTCCCTGCTCTCCGCCGTCTCCGAAGAAGACCGTATCTTGCTTACCCTAAAGGAAGTTGAAGGCTTGTCGATTCGGGAACTGGAGCAGATCTATCAGGCCAAGGAAAATGCGATCAAGGTGCGGCTGTTTCGCGCTCGCCAGCGCGTGTTGAAAGCTTTTGAACGGCAAAAAGCAGGGTTGCCCCTCACCGAGGCCTAACCGGAGGGGTAGTAACCTTGGCCCGGCAGAAGACGTTATTATATGGAGTACAGTGACATGGACGAAGATCTAAAATCTCCGGAGCTCGATCAACTTTTTACGGCATACCGGGCCGCTACCCCCGATATCGAAGGCGGCGGCGAATTCATGCCCGCCTTGTGGACCAGAATCGACGCTAAGCGGACCTTTAACCGGCGCTTTCGCCTATGGACCCATGGGATGTTGACGGCTGCGCTCGCCGGGTGTCTGGCCATGGGCGCCTTCCTCTTCACCCAAAATGCGCCTTATTCGGACTACGTGGAAGTGCTCGAAGCCGATAACCATATCTTCATGGAAAACACTCTCCACCCGGCAAGTTACGAACCGGCGGCACGTCAGCCCGAGAGTCTTGATCCCTGGGCCGTAGTCGAGGACGAATAGCTTGAAACGCTCAAATTGGAGTATTGCGCTCTATGTCGCGCTGATCTTTGTCGCGGGTATCGCCGCAGGTGCGTTGGGGCAACGGCTGGCAACCTCACGGGTGGTGAGTGCCGATTCGGTGCCGCGGAGTCCCGAGCAATGGCGAGCCAAGTACGTGGATGAGATGCGCCAGCGCCTGGCCCTCGACGCTACGCAGGAATCCAAGGTCAATCAGATTTTGGATGTCACCCGTACTCGCTATAACGAGGTGAAGGAGCGTAACCGCCCCGAAATGAAGCGCATTCAAGAGCAGCAGGCGGAGTCAATCCGTGGCATTTTGAACGAGAACCAGAAGGCCGGCTACGCGGCGTTTCGTCTTGAGAAAGAAGCTCAGAAAAAAGCCCGCACCTCGTCCGAGTCTCGCTAGGCATTTTCGCCTCCATCACGAATAACCTCAAAGTTCGGCACTCCTGCGATAAACTAATAGTTTCGCAAACGTGGGTGCTCGATCTGACCCGCGTCCAATTGAACGTAACCCGAGAGTCCAAAAACTTATGATCCGAGTCGAAGGCTTAACCAAGCGCTACGCCCAGAATCTGGCCGTGGATCGCATTTCCTTCGAAGTCGCGAAAGGGCGCATCGTCGGCTTTCTGGGTCCCAACGGGGCCGGGAAAACCACCACCATGCGCGTGCTCACCTGCTTCATGCCGCCCACGGCAGGCAAAGCGAGCGTCGCCGGCTTCGATTGTGTCGCCCAACCCCAAGAAGTAAAGAAACGCATCGGCTACTTGCCCGAAACGCCACCGCTGTACCCCGACATGTCGGTGAATGAGTATCTGAGCTTCGTGGGCGCGCTGAAAGGCATTCCCTCCGCGGATCTCGCCAAACGCGTCGCCGAAGTGGAAGAGCGCTGCGCCGTGGCCGACGTCAAAAACAAGCTGATCAGCAAGCTTTCCAAAGGCTACCGGCAACGCGTCGGCTTGGCGCAGGCGATCATTCATAACCCTGACGTGTTGATCTTAGACGAACCCACGTCGGGCCTCGATCCCCGCCAGATCATGGAGACCCGCGACCTGATCAAAGGGCTCGCCGGTGACCACACCATCATCCTCAGCACCCATATTCTGCAAGAGGTGGAGGCGATGTGCGAGCAAGTGATCGTCATTGCCAAAGGTCAAGTGCGGGCCATTGATTCGCTCGAAAATCTGATTGCGCGCGGCGTGGGCGCCGTTGACGTCGAAATTGAGCCGCGCGAAGGCGAACTCAATTTCCCCGCCGCCAAACAGGCGCTCGAGAACATTCCGGGCGTCACTCGCGTTAAGCAAACCGGCGAGGTGCGCCACAACCGCGTAC
>JAYVRS010000965.1:0-12221 GCA_043776185.1 Bryobacteraceae bacterium
GCCGAACTAAGCCGGCAGTTGGCGGCGAATGGCGCTGAATGAGCTGCGGACGAAATCAGTCGCGGTGTTCATCGCCCGGTCCACATTGTTATCGAGGACGGGCACAATCACGCGGACCAGTGCTGAATCGGTACGGTTATCCCGTAGCGCGTCCAGCATCACGTAGCCCTTGGCGTTATATTCGCTGGCTACCACCCGGTCACGTGATTGGTACCAGTATAAGACGACGCTCTTAGCGTCGCCCTTTTGCACGACGTAGCGGTTCACTTCAATTGGCTCGGAGCGTCCGTCGACCGTGATCTTGGTAAAGCCCTGCTCATTCTGCACCCAGCCGCTACCCGGCAGGCAGTTCTTGGGCGAGTGAGGTGCTTTTCCATTGCGCTGAGAACGGAACGCGGCAATGAACAGCCCGGTACTGGCGGGGAACTTAGGCGAGACGAAGGCGCGGGTCAAAGTGTCGTCCGCTCTCAGAACTTCCTGCACTTCTTTCTCGACGACGCCTTCCTGCACGGTGGTCCAAGTGTCTATCACTTTGGGAAGGCCCGACAACGGAGGGCTGGGCGGCACGACTTCGGCGCGCGAAAGGCCATAGAAAGCCACGGCTTGGGCAATCAGAATCGCACTCAGAATCTGGCCGGCTTTGGTGAGATTGAACTTCATGATGAGTCTCCTGAGCCAAGGGGCTAAGTCAATGCCGGTTCCGTACGAGCTCGAATGATCGTCCGGTATACCCAGTTTACGACCTGATGCAGGACGCCTAGCATCGCAAAGGCGATCATAAAAATCACCCAACCTTCGAGGCTATGGAACACCCCTTGAGCCAATACTTTGTCATATTCCGAGATAATCCCGGTAATGGTGACGCGGGCCGCGTTCGCGATAATGGCGATCGGCACCACTCCCACCAGCAGCACCGGGCGAACCCACTGCTTCTGATCGAAGAAATAACCGTATACCAGCGACAAGAAGGTGAGTGAGAGTAGGGAACGAATCCCGCTGCAAGCCTCTACTACCGACAACGGACCGCTCGCCAAATCAAGCACGTTTCCTTCGCGCAACGTCGGAATGCCGATCAGGTTCAAGGTAACCTCGGCCACTGTACTAGCAAAGATCTGCAAGGGGAAAGTGATTTGGTTATAAATCACTGCGGGGATCGGAACCATGAATACCAGTAGACAAAGTGGGAAGGTAAGGATTTTGAGAATGCGCGTGCCGCAGACCATCCATACGGCCCCGACAATGGTGAAAATCATCGCCGTCCGTTGAAGAAATAGCTCCGCAGCTAAGTTTCCCAGGGTCAATTGAATCGCCCCCCACAGCAACAGAGGCACGCCCCACATGCTGGGCTGCAACTTTTCAGCTAAGAGTTCGTCCCGATGCTGCCAAGCGATGTAAACCGCGATGATCGGCACAAAGAAGCCATGACCCATGTCATCGTCATTCGACCATTGGGTCACCAAGGCTTGGAGCATGGGAAAATAGCAGATGGCGATCAGCGCGAAAAACCACGCCATCGGCACCCAAGGTACTTCCGGCCCCTCCGGCCGAACAATACCCGGGGCAGCCACCTCCGAAGGGCCAACCGGTTGAACTGGACTCGTCATAAGGATACTTTCATTAATCATACTCGATTCAAAGAGCCTACAATAAAGGCCGTGACCCGCCGCTTCCTGCCTCTTCTGTGTTTCGGCATCTGGACGATCGATCTTTATGGCCAACTTTCCGGCCAATTTCTCTCGCTCAGCCAACTGAAGGCGGGGCAGAAGGGCGTCGGCCGTACTGTATTTGCTGGTACCGCGGTCACCAGCTTCGACGTCGAAATCCTCGGCGTCATGGAGAACACCGGACCCAAACAAAGCCTGATCCTGGGTCGGCTGTCCGGCGGACCGCTGGCCTCAACCGGCGTCATGCAGGGGATGAGTGGCAGCCCGGTGTGGGTAAACGGCAAATTGATTGGTGCCGTGGCCTTTGCCTTTCCGTTTGCGAAAGAAGCCATTGCCGGCATTCGTCCGATCGCTGAAATCGTGGCCAACGCGGGTCCGAGCAGCGCGGGTGGGGCCCGCGCTCAACGAGCCGCAGTTCGTTTCGGTGACGCGCAACTGGAGGAGATCGCCACGCCCGTCGCCTTCGCCGGCTTCACCCAACGGACCCTCGATGAGTTCTCGCCCCAATTGCGCGAATGGGGATTCTCACCCCGCCAAGCCTTGGGCGGCGGGCGGCCTCGCACCCAGGGCGATCCCCGCCAACTGGAGCCAGGCTCGATGATCTCGGTGCAATTGATGACCGGCGACATGACGGCCGGGGCCGACGGCACCGTCACCTGGATCGATGGCAATAAGCTCTACGCCTTCGGCCATCGCTTTCTCTCGGTAGGCGATACGGAGTTGCCGTTTGCGCGCGCCGAAGTGCTGGCGTTGTTGCCGAGCCTCACCACCTCGTTCAAGATTTCGGCGGCCCGCGAATGGATGGGTGCCATCACCAGCGACCGCAATACGGCCATCGCCGGCGAACTGGGCCGTACCGTAAAACTGCTACCGTTGCACATCTCCGTGAATGGTCGCCATCGTTACACCATGAACGTGGCGCCGCATCGCTTTCTGGCTCCCTTGATGGTGCAAATGGCGGCGTTCTCCGCCCTCGACGCCACCGAACGCTCCTTCGGCTCGGCCACCATCGGCGTCAAAGGGCAGATCGACTTTGAGGACGGCCTGCCGCCCGTCAAGCTCGCCAACCAGTACACGGGCGATTTCAGCGTGCTGAGCGTCGCGTCCCTCTCGGCCGCCACGCCACTGGCGACCATGCTCGAAGGGGTCCTGCCGGGGTTGAAGCTGAAGGGCGTCGACCTCGACTTTACCGTCACCGAAGAACGCCGGCAGTGGCGGATCGAACAAGCCTGGGCCGACCGTCGGCAAGCCCTTCCTGGCGACACTCTGGATCTCACGGTGGCCCTCTCCGCCGAAAATGGCCGCGAAGAGCGCAAGAAAATTCGTTATACCGTGCCCACCGGCGCTAAATCCGGCACTCTTTATTTCACCGTCGGCGACGCGCCCACGCTCAATGCCTTCGAGATGCGCAATCTCTTTTCTGGCGGTACACTCGCCGGCAAAACGCCTACCGAGATGATCGCGCTGTTGAACCGTCAACGCTCCAACGGCAACATCTACATTCGGGTCTGGCGCGCCGACCCCAGCTACGCCGCCGGCCCCATCGAACTGCCCAACCTGCCCCCTTCCGCCGCCCTGCCCATGGCCAAAAGCGCCGCGCTACCCGCCGCCACCGGTTCGATGTTGGCGGAGCTAGTGATCGATTGTGGCAGCGTCGTGGTCGTGGGGACTAAGTCATTTGAGGTCGAGGTCCGGCCTTAAACAGGCTAACCCCGCGCTGACCGCACCGCCGGAGCGCGCCGCACCGGCACCATGCGCGATTCCAGCAGACCCTGGATCTCGCCAAAGACCTCGTCCTGATGCCGCATGCCGTCCAGCGTGTGGCAGTTCTCGCCATCGTAATAGTCGAGTACCGGGCCCGTCTGCTCTGCATAGAGCTGCAACCGCGCGCGAACCACTTCCGGCCGGTCGTCGTTGCGCACTTCGAGCGGCACACCGCAGTCGCAAATGCCTTCGCGACGCGGCGGGTTGGTGTAGACGTTATGGACGCGGTTGCACTGCGTACATTGGCGACGGCCGCTGAGGCGCGTCAGCAACATATCTTCGTCCACCTTCAGATGGATCACGATGGGCGCCGGTAGGCCACGCTTGCCTCGCAAACGGTCCAGAAAAATGGCTTGCGCTACGGTGCGCGGGTAGCCATCGATCAGGTAGCCATTGGCACAATCGGGTTGGTGGGTGCGCCGCAATAACATGCGGTTCATCTGCGAGTCGCCGACGTAGCCGCCGGTGGAGAGCACGGAGCTGATCCCACGCCCGAGATGGGTGCTCGACCGGATCTCCTGGCGCAACATGTCGCCGGTAGCAATCAAAGGTATGCCTAGCCACTGCTGTATCCGCGGCGACTGGGTCCCCTTCCCGCAACCTGGCGGGCCGAAGAGCAAAACGATCATGGTCGTGACTCCTGAGTATCGAGTTGACACGAGTCCAGCCCCGGAATGGTAGTTCTTAAGGCTTTAATTTTCGGACCCCGAAAGGAAGACTAACCAAATTTCAACGCAATTGCAATGGTCAAACGTCAACATTTTGTTACGCTTCCCCCCACTTTGCGGGTGCTAAGAGCATTCGACTGGCCATCGGCGAAACTTTAGGCCCGGTAGGCTTCGTCCAGCAACTCAATCACGTGCTGAACCTGCCGATTCTGCCCATGCAGCTTTTCGCCCGCCCGCAGTTGCAGCATACACCCCGGATTCGACGAAATCACCCGATCGGCCTTCGTAATATTGACGTTGCCCATCTTCGACTCCAGAATTTCCATGGCCAGCTCGTTTTGCACGACGTTGTAGATGCCGGCGCTGCCACAACAAATGCTGGCGTTGGGCATCTCGACAAAGGTAATGCCCGGGATGCGCGAGATCAATTGCCGGGGCGCCTTGGTCACTTTCTGGCCATGCGCCAGGTGGCAAGAGTCCTGGTAGGTCACCACGGCGTTGATCGGCTTCATCTTCGGATTCAGCTCCAGGCCGGCCAGGAACTCGTTCACATCGCGCATCAGGCCGACGAACTTCTCCGCGCGTGGGGCATAGGCGGCATCATGCTCCAGCAGGTGGTGATATTCCTTCAAAGTCGCGCCGCAGCCGCCGGTGTTGGAGATAATGGCGTCGAATCCTCCGTCCACCATGGCATCGACGTTTTGACGCGCCAGCGCCCGGGCCTCTTCGCGAAAGCCGGAGTGGGCATGCAGCGCCCCGCAGCAGGTCTGCGCCGCCACCACGTGTACCTCGCAGCCGTTCTTCTGCAGCACCCGGACGGTGGCTTCGTTCAGGCGCGCGAAGAAAATGTTCTGCATGCAACCGGCCAGCAGCGCCACTTTTTTGGTGCGAACGCCCTCGGCCGGAAACACTTGGCCAATCTTGTCGAAAAACGTGGGGCGCTCGGCCGTGGGCGTCAGTTGCTCGATCTCGGCCAAGCCCATCAATTTAAGGATGCCGGTGGCGCGAACTAGCGATTGCAGTCCGCTTTGCTGGTAGATCCAGAGCTTTAAACCCAACAACGAGAGCATCCAGCGTGAAGCCAGCAGGTGTCCAAAGACGAAGCCTTCGAGCCCACGGCGAAACAGGCTTTTGGGGCGCACCGCGTTTAACTCCGTGCGCGCCGCCTCGATCAGCTTGCCGTACTCGACCCCCGAAGGGCAGGCAGTTTCGCAAGCCCGGCAGCCGAGGCAAAGGTCCATGTGCTCGATGTAAGTGGGGTTGATGGCGGTTTGCCCCGTGGCCACTTGCACCATCTGGTAGATGCGGCCACGCGGCGAATCCATCTCGACGCCCAATTCGCGATAGGTGGGGCAGGCGTTCAGGCACAGGCCGCAGTGCACGCAACGGTCAAGGTCTTTTTGGGCGGGCGCGTCTTGGTGGCGTCCTGGCTTCACATACTGGGCAGTAGTTTCCGTAGACATGGTTAGAGTTTTCCGTAGAGCCGGCCGGGGTTCAGCAAACGATGGGGATCCATCATGTCCTTCACGCGGCGCATCAGGTCAAAGTCACCGCCCGGCGCGGGCCATAAGTTGACGCCGTCCGGGCGCGGTTCGGGCGCATATTCGATGACGCATTTGAGAGCCGGCATCACAGCCGGAACCGTCTCGCAGAAGGCATAGGCCACGCCATTGCCGGCGCGCATGATCAGCGGGCCGCTATTAAAGGCATTCAGCACTTGCGCCGCCTCCGTGAACTTGCTGGAGATCCGCACCACGCCGCCAGCGGGACGGCCCACCAGAAATTCCTCGGTAAAATTGCTGATGCGCGCCCAGCATCCGTGGTCCACCACGGCAAAGCCGGGCAGTTCGCGCGCATAGCGATCCAGCACGTTGGCTGCGCCGCCCGCCTCCAGCAACAAAACAAAGCCAGTCATCCCCAGGGTTCGCGCGGCGGCCGGATTCAGCAGATCGAGCGCCATCGGTTGCAGCTGGCTCTTCAGAATGCGGTCCCGTTCAGTAATTGCTTCGGCGGCGTTGGCAAACTCTTTACCAAAGGTCCGCGTGCCGACGGGCATCGGGAGCAGCTTGAAATTGAGCACCGTCATCACCCCGAGAGTGCCCAGCGCGCCGATATGCAGCTTGCCCGTGTCGAGCCCAGCGACGTTCTTCACCACCATGCCGCCCGATTGCACCAGCTTGCCTTCCATCGTGGCGTACTGCATGCCGATCACCAGGTCGCGCGCCGTGCCGAACCAACGGCGACGGGGTCCCGAGCTATTCGTGGCCACCACGCCGCCGATGGTCGCATGGTTGGCAAAAGGCGGGTCCAGCGGAATCATCAGCTGACTTTTGGCGAGTAAAGCGGAAAGCTCCACCATCGGCATGCCAGCCTCGACGCTGATCGTCAAGTCGCGCGGCTCGTAGTTCAGCACGCGGTTCAACTTGACGGTAGATATCGCGAGCGAAGCAGTGCCACGTGGTCCACCGGCGCGAATCTTGGTAAACGCCCCACCGGTTTCGATGGTTTGCCGATCCTGGGCCGCTTGATGCAAAATAGCCGCGAGGGCGGTGGCTGAATCGGGCTGCAGCAGGCTCATTCGTCAGTCTCGGTTTCGGGAATCACTTCAGGCACCAGGATCTCCGACAGCGGCACCTCGATATCCTCCGCCCGCAGCCAACCGTCCGGCACCTGCACGCTGGCGTCGGCGGAGTGAATCCAGGCCGCGCGCGTCAGCGGGTCAATCACCCAGACGAAAGATGCGCCGAAGTCCAAATACTCTTCCACTCGGCGCTCAAGCACGGTGAGGTCGTCGCCGGGCGACAGGATCTCGATGCACAGGTAAGGCGCGCTCTGCGGATTCGGCTCGCCTCGCATCACGGCCACATCGGGCACCGGCAATCGGCCGCCGGCGAGCGTCACTTCCGGAAGCACCAAAACGCCCCAGCGGTTGCGGCGCGCCCACAAATAGGCCACCAACCCTGCCAGCACGAGGCTATGCGCAATCTCTCCGCCGCGACGTTCCTCGCGGTAGCGTTCAGGGTGAAAAACAGGGGGCATAAAGTGCTCGACCGAATCGAGTACCGGCGTATCCATCAATGTCAGTATACGTGGTCACCGGTAGTCCCTGGCCTGTGGCCTTCGAGCGCGGTACTGGTACCATCCGGCGGTTGTTCCTTAGTTGAATCGCCCCTACACTCGGGCCAGCATGACCAGACTTTTGCCAATGCTGCTCCTCACCGCGCCCCTGCTGGCGCAATCCAGCACGTCTTCCTATAGCCAGACCGTCCACGACAGCCGCAGTGAGCATCAGGTGGAAATTCATTCGACGCGCATCGTCGGCCGGGTGGGTGACGGGCCTATCGTCTACGACAGGACCTTCAACCTGCCCTTCAGCGCTCCGGAAGTGCAGGAAGGCCTGGCGACGGCGAAGACGAGGATGAAAGCGAATGAGGCGCTTACCTTCCGTGACGCCGTCAACACCCTCTCCGATGTCAGTAGCCGGGTAATTACCGAACAGACCAACGCCATCAGGACCATTGGCCGCACTCGCCGGGAGACGATGGGCCCGGCCACCATCAACATCGGCGCGCTGGCCAGCGAGGCCAGCCCTTGTGCCGCGTATACGGGCGGGCTGCCGGTGACCAACGGGGGGCTCAGCCCGGATGATGGCTTCCTGTTTAAGTTCACGATGCCCCTCACCCCCAGCGGATGCCCGCTCGAAGGTGTGCCGTTTGCCATTGCCGCCGGCACGCTCAATGTCGACACGCTCATCCACATCCACACGGACGTCTACCAAACCAGCACCACCATTCGCACCACGCGCAGCTCCAGCACCTATGAGATCGTTGGCACGCCGGTGGCCGCAGCCTACCCCGACGCGCCGTCACTCCTGGTGCGCTACGTCCGCAACATCGACCGGGGCGACTCGACTATCTATATGACCAACTCCGGCGCCCGTGGAGCTGGCCTCGCCGCCGGGCTGTCCGCCAGTACCACGGGCGCCATCTGTGCCAACGTCTATGCCTTCTCGCCCGACAACGAACTGCTCGGCTGCTGCACCTGCTCTGTCACGCCTAACGGACTGGTCATTCTCTCGTCCAAGCAGGATCTCATCAATACCGCGTACGAGCCCAAATCCAAATTGTCCACCTCACTGCTGGTAAAACTGTACGCCACGATTCCCAATGGCGGTTCGTGCAACTCTGGTGCCGCCGACAACTCCGCCCCGGCCGCGCCCGGCCTGCACGCTTGGGGTACCTCCATCCAGATCGGTGCGGAAGGCAAACCTGACCCCGTCACTGACGGCGCATTCCTCACCGCGACCATCGGCCCTGGCGAACGTGAACGGCTTGCCTCGCGTTGCGCCATGCTGAACGCCAATACCGCTCGGTCCGTGGGTATCTGTCCGTCCTGCCGACTCGGCGGTGTTGACGGTGCGCGGCTGCCGTAGAATAGTGGGGTGGGCCTCCGGCCCGCCTTCCTTAGAAAAGAGCCCACGTACTGGTACCATCCGGCGGTTGTTCCCAGACTGGATCGCCCCTACACTCGGGCCAGCATGATCAGACTCTTGCCAATCCTGCTTATTCTCACAGCGCCTCTGCTGGCGCAGACCAGCACCTCGTCCTATAGCCAAACCGTCCACCTCACCCGCCGCGAGCAGCAGGTGGAAACCCATTTGACACGAATCATCAGCCGAGTGAGTGGCGGGCCTAACTTGTATGACCAGACCTTCAACCTGCCGACCGGTGCCCCGGAGGTACAGGCCGCCTTCGCGCAAGCCCGGGCCCTGGTGAAAGGGACCCCAGCGCTTGCCTTCCAGGACGCCGTCAATTCCCTTACCGACGTGAATACCCGGGTCGTTACCGAACAGACCAACGCCATCCAGACCATTGGCCGCACGCACCGCGAGACGATGGGCCCGGCCACGGTCATGATCGGCGCGCTGGCTACCGGGCGAAGCCCTTGCACGGGGTACTCGGGCGGGCTGCCGGTGGTAAATGGCGGGCTCAGCCCGGATGATGGCTTCTTGTTCAGGTTCACGTTGCCCCTCACCCCTATCGGATGCCCGCTTGAGGGCACGCCGTTCGCCGTGGCCGCCGGCATGCTCCACGTCGACACCCTCATCCACATCCACACGGACCTTTACCAAACCAGCACCACCATCCGTACCACGGCCACGACGAGTACTTACGAAATTGTGGGCAGGCCATCCTCCCCGCTCACTTCCGGCGCGGCCCCCGAGGTCCCCTCGATCCTGGTGCGCTATGTCCGGAACCTCGACCGCGGTGACTCAGTGATCAACATGACCAACTCCGGCGCGCGCGGCGCTGGCCTCGCCGCCGGCACCACGGCCGCCACCACGGGCGCCATTTGCGTTAACGCCTACACCTTCTCTGCCGAGGACGAAATGGTTGGTTGCTGCTCCTGCCCCGTCACCCCGAACGGACTCGTCACGTTAAGCGCCCGGCGGGACTTCGTGAATTTCCCTCCCTCATTAACGAAGCCGCCGACTTCCCTGGTCGTCAAGCTCTACGCCACCGTTCCGGCGCGGTCCACTTGCACCGGCAGCGCCTACGACGGCTCCGTCTTGGCCGCCCCCGGCCTGCACGCCTGGGGCACTTCCATCCAGATCGGTGCCGAAGGCAAGCCTGACCCCGTCACGGCGGGCCCCTTCCTCGTCGCGACGCTCGGCCCCGGCGAACGCGAGCGACTCGTCTCTCGCTGCGCGTTTCTCAATGCGAACGGCAGTGGCTTCGGTATCTGCAGCTCCTGCCGTCTTGGCTCGGCTAGTCGGTAGCCTTACCCGCACCGCGGCTCGTGCGCCCCGCAGTGCCAGCCCGCCGCGCGAGCGGCGGGGCACATTCTCCAGTTACCACGTTCCGAGATTCCACCTACTACAGTCTCTAGTGCTTCGACCGCGTATTTTATAACTTCTTTCGTAGGCGGACTACTAGCCCACGGCGTCAGCCGTGGGGCACGAACAGCCTTAAAATGTGTCCCACAGCTGACGCTGTGGGCTAGTTGGACGAGTGAAGGATCCGCTCAAAAATAAGCTATCCAGTACACAGTCCGAGTACTGGTGCTTCGACCGCATGAAAAGTAATCTTTTAGCGGCACGGCAGCCGACTGGCCTGTGCAGCCCCGATGGTAATCGGGGGGTGAGTACCTGCGTCGCACTGGATCGAGGCTCACCACCAATAGATTTGGGGTTATCAATGAGAGCGCTCATGTCGACTTCGCAGAAACAGAGTACACGCGGAAGGTTCGTGACCCCCCGATTGTCATCGGGGGCTGTAGGACCAGTCGCCGCACCGTGCGCCAGTAAAAGTATTGTTCACACCGTCACAAGTCTTAGTTCTCCAGTCAATCGGAAATAGCATCCGCTGACGGAATGGCCCGGGTCCGCCAGCGGAAGCTGCTACTGCTCCACCGCCGACGCGCCACTCATCCAGCCCAAAATCTGCTGGACGTAGTTTTGCGTCTCGGCATACGGTGGCACGCCCCCGTGCTGGTCTACCGGAGCGGGGCCCGCATTGTAGGCCGCAAGCGCGCTCGCCAAGTCGCCGGGATAGCGCTCAATCAACTGGCGTAGCAACTTGGCCCCAGCGTTTACGTTCTGCGCGGGGTTAAAGGCATCGCGCACGGCAAACTGGCGCGCCGTGGACGGCATCAGCTGCATCAGGCCCGCTGCCCCTTGCCGCGACACGGCGCAAGGATAGCCGGCACTCTCTTGCCGGATCACCGCCCGCAGAAGTTCAGGCGCCAGTTGTTCGCGCCGAGCCGCTTGGCTCACCAAATGATCGATCTGCGTGGGCGCGAGCGGCTCGCAGTTCAAGCGGCTATAAGAAGCCGGTTGCGTAGTGACGGCGGGCGCGGGAGGCGTCACCGGTTGTGGACGCGGCCATGGCGTCGTGAAAAAGCCCGCCGGCTCGCCGTCCTGATGCAGACCGAGCCCCCTGGTTTGCCGCTTCACGGCTTCGCGTTGTTTATCGGTGGAAGCCGACATCTTGTCGCGGACCGCCGTACTGGGAGAAGGCACACCGGGAACGGGAGGAGGAGTCAATTGGGGCGCGGTCGCCAGCGGAGGGGTGGCCTGCGCGAGCAGAACCAGAAGCATGATCATTAAGAGTCTGATCGACGCCGCCGCAAGCCCTCAGCATCCGGGAAACCGCGTAGGCCGAATAGACCAAGGAATACTCTCCCAGCTGGACGAGGTTCTGTCTTCGGGGCCACTCAACGGGTCTGTCATCCGCGACAGCCAACAGAACCCCGACCGGCAGGGACAATTTGCTCCGAACGGCTGAATTGGGGATGGTCGGCCATTCGCGTAACAAGCGATAGGCCTGGAAAAAAGTAAACTCTTATTCTAGACGGTAATTGGGAGCTTCTTTCGTAATAATCACGTCGTGGACATGACTTTCTCGCAACCCGGCCGACGTCAAACGGCAGAAGCGAGCCTTTTCTTGCAATTCTTTGATACTGCCCGAGCCGCTGTACCCCATTCCGGCGCGCAGACCCCCCACCAATTGGAACACCCAATCGGACAGCGGACCCTTCGATGGCACCCGCCCCTCAATGCCTTCCGGCACCAATTTATCCGACCGCGCCTGGCCATAACGGTCCGCATTGCTGCCCTCCGCCATCGCCCCTAACGAACCCATCCCGCGGTAGCTCTTGAACGTGCGGCCCTGGTAAAGAATCGTCTCGCCCGGGCTCTCATCCGTGCCGGCCAGCAAACTGCCAATCATCACCGTATCGGCGCCGGCGGCGATAGCCTTGGTGACATCGCCCGAAAACTTGATGCCGCCGTCGGAAATCAAGGGAATGCCCGCCGCCCGAGTGGCCTTCACGGTCTCCGCAATGGCCGTCACCTGGGGCACGCCGGCCCCGGAAACGACTCGCGTCGTACAGATCGAGCCCGGGCCGATGCCCACTTTGACGCCGTCGATGCCCAGTTCCACCAGGTCGCGCGCGCCCTCATAGGTCGCCACATTGCCGGCCACCAGTTGTACGCCCGGATGAGCGGCTTTGATGGCGCGGACGGCAGACAGCACGCCTTCGCTGTGTCCGTGCGCTGAATCGATCACAATGGCGTCCACTTGCTTGCGGATCAGCTCCGCGGCGCGCTCCATAAAGTCGCCCG
>JAYVRS010000966.1:0-3494 GCA_043776185.1 Bryobacteraceae bacterium
GCCGGCGGCGTTGACGAGGATGTCGAGCGACGGGAGAGTGGCGAACAGCTGTTGGATGGAGTGGGCGTCGGCGACTTCGAGGTGTTGGGTGTGTATGCCTGGCGAGTCCGGTGGGTCGAGACCGGCGGCGGTCACTTTGGCTCCCGCAGTGGCGAAGGCGTGGGCGATGGCGAGACCGATGCCACTGGTGCCGCCCGTCACGACCACCGATTGGCCGGAGAAATTGAACATGGCCTATGGTAGCGCGACGGGATTACGGCGCTTATAGCGTCCAATCTAAAGCAATCAGCTTGCGGCGAGTCTCCGCCAGATCTTCCGGAATCACTCGCGTTTCGCCGACGACGGTCATGAAGTTGGCGTCACCGGGCCAACGGGGCACCACATGAAAATGAAGATGCTGCGCCACTCCAGCCCCGGCACTCTCCCCGATGTTGAAGCCCAGGTTGAGCCCGGCACAGCGATAGGCTGAACGCAGGTTTACCTCGGCCAGGCGGGCCAGCAGAATTAGTTCCGACAAGACCTCAGCTGAGGAGTGTTCGAGCGTGGAAACATGGGCGTAAGGCACCACCATCAGGTGGCCACTGGAATAGGGATAGCGATTCAGGACGACGTAATTGTGCCGCGCCCGATGGACCAGCAGCGAATGCTCATCATGGGCGGAGTCGGCCATTTCGCAAAAGATGCACCCTTCGGGCTTGGCTCCAGAAGTGACATAGCGATAGCGCCACGGGCTCCAAAGATGGTCCACGGGCTAGAGCGAGTTCGATTCGCCGCCGTTTACCAAGTCCTTCAATTCCTTGCTGGGCTTGAAGTAGGGGATGCGCTTGGCGGGCACTTCGACCCGCGTGCCCGTTTTCGGATTGCGTCCGATGCGGGGTTGACGCTGGCGGGTGCGGAAGCTGCCGAAGCCGCGGATTTCGATTTTATCGCCAGTCCGAAGACTTTTGACGACGGAATCGAAGATCGCTTCGACAATAACCTCCGAGTCCTTGCGGGTCATTTCGACGACCCGGGAGACTTCCTCAATGAGATCGGCTTTCGTCATAAGTTCCTAATTTAACACCATAGTAGAGGCGGCGGCACAACCCTGGCTCTACGGCGGTGCTTACTCTGCTTCTGCGGGTGCCTCGCCGGGCTTCAGAATCGCACTGTCCACCGTCGACGAAACCTGTTCGGCCCGTGCCTGATAGCGCTTCATGCGCTCCAAATCTTCCAAGGTGTTCATCTCTTTCAAACTGAGCCCGATCTTCTTATCGGGCTCGTTCATTTTGATGATCTTGAAGTCGAACTCCGAGCCGACGGGCAGCAGCGCATCAGAGTCGCCGGCGGGCATGCGCCGGTCGCCGCCCCTCGGTGCCGCACTAGTACTCGCGTTGGTACCTACACCCGGAATTTCCGAGTTGTGGCACAGGCCTTCCACGCCGGGCGCTAACTCCACGAAAACCCCAAACGACGAGGAGCGCACGACTGTGCCATGCACGATATCGTTCACAAAGTGGGTCTGGAAAAACGTCTCCCAGGCATCGGGCTGCAACTGTTTGACACCTAGGGACAGGCGGCGGTTGTCACTATCGATGTTAAGAATCACGGACTGGACAACCTGACCTTTTTTGATGACCTCGGAAGGATGTTTGAGACGCTCAGTCCAGGAGAAATCAGAGATATGAATGAGCCCATCGACGCCCTCTTCCACTTCGACAAAGGCGCCAAAATCAGAGAGCTTGCGGATGCGCCCTTCGACCACGGAGCCGATGCTGTAGCGATCCTGGATGGTGGTCCAAGGGTCGGCTTCGAGTTGTTTGATGCCCAGGGAGATGCGGCGGTCGCCGCCCTTGATCTCGAGCACTACGGCTTCCACGGGATCGCCGGGCTTCACCACCTTGGAGGGATGCTTCATGCGGCGGCTCCAGGTCATCTCCGAGATATGGATGAGGCCTTCGACGCCGCTTTCGAGCTCGACGAAGGCCCCATAGTCAGTGACGCTTACCACGCGGCCGATGACGCGGGTGCCGGGGGCAAAGCGCTCCGCCACCGTCTCCCATGGATCCGGGACCAATTGCTTCAAGCCCAAGCTGACCCGCCCTTTGTCCTTGTCGAGCTTCAGCACGCGGCAGGTGATGGTGTCACCGGGCTGCACAATCTCCTGCGGATGGTTGACGCGGCCGTGGGACATGTCGCTGACATGCAACAGGCCATCGAGCCCGCCAAGATCGACAAAGGCCCCGTAGTCGGTGAGGTTCTTGACGGTGCCCGTGACTATTGATCCTTCCTCTACATCGCCCAGCACGGCATCTTTGCGCAGGTTGAAGTCGTCTTCGAGCACGGCTTTGCGCGACACGACGACGTTGCCGCGTCGGCGATTGATCTTCAGGATCTTCACCTGAATGTCTTGTCCCGTGTAGGAGTCGAGATTGTGGATCGGCCGCAGGTCCAGTTGCGAGGAGGGCATAAAGGCCTTCACGCCGACATCCACTTCCAGCCCGCCTTTCACGCGGCCGATGACGCGGCCGGTGACGATTTGATTGTCGCGATGGGCGGCTTCCAGCACGTCCCAAACCCGGTGCCGGTTGGCACGCTCGTAGTTGAGCAACACGTAGCCGTCGGAGGAGGCGTTGTTGCGGTCTGGCACCACTTGGATGGCGTCGCCCGGGGCGAACGGCATTGTGCCATCGGGCTGTTGCACTTGCTCGATGGGGACAAAGCCTTCGAGCTTGGTGCCGATGTCGATGAGCAGGCCGCGTTCGCTGACGGAAACTACTCGTCCGGTGATCGATTGGCCTGAGCCGGGCGGGGCAGCCGCATTCCGGTTTTCGAGCTCGAACATGAGTTCGAAATCTTCGTAGCCGTCGTCGGATGGGGCGGCGTCCGGGTCGTCGTCCGGTAACGCAACCGGCGCGCCAGGCATGTCGTGCGCGGGTTCCGAGCGAGAGCCGACCGAAGCCGGCCGGGCTGGGCTCGGATGGACGTCCGAGGTTAGAGGATGAGTGCCGTCAGCGGGAAACGCCATTTGCCATGTTCTCCACGGGCCATTTGTCGAGCAACCGCCTGATTTTCGGGTTGCTCCCAGCAGCATGGCGGGGAGGTTGGTACCCTTCCTGGTCTGGCCCCCCAGCGCGGCGGGTCGAATCGAAGTGGGGGACGGCAGAGTTCCAATTCTTTCGAACTAAGTCCTCTTTTAACAATATGTTACCGGTAACCCTAAAAAGCGCGGTATGTGGAGATACTACATGAGGTACATTAAGAAGTCAACCCCCCCAGCGTCGTCCGGCCGCAGCCTCAAACCAATTGGAAGCAAAGCACTTTCCGCCCGGCATAGCCCCCCAAGACTCGTAGCGTAGTAGACTCTACAGTATTGCGCTACTTCTTCCGCCGCTATACCCCGCATTTGCGTCGAGTGCTGCTAGTCGAGAGCGGCTCGCGTCTGGTGCTCGAAAAGTTCCTGGCCAGCCGTGACTCCGACTTAGCGCCGGACCTTGTCACCTGCTACGCTGGAG
>JAYVRS010000967.1:0-12127 GCA_043776185.1 Bryobacteraceae bacterium
TCGGTACGGTAATAGCCAGGCCGTATCCCGACATTTCGAAACCCCAGCTTCCGGTAACACTCCTGCGCGGCCCGGTTCGAAGCTCGCACTTCCAGGAACCACGTTCCGGGCCAGCGCTCGAAAGCAGCGGCCAGCAGGGTCCGGGCGACTCCCTGACGGCGGTAGGCCGGGGCGATCGCCAGATTGAGCACCTCCGATTCACCTTCCAGCAAGCGCCGCGTGACCAGAAATCCCACCACGTTTCCGGCCATCTCGGCCACATCCAGTTGATGGGTGAGGTAGTCTTCCACGCGCCAACCCGCCGCTTCCGGAGCTTGGGCCTGCACATCGGCCACCGCAGTCAGGTCGGCCGGCGTCCCCGGCCGGACTACAACAAACTGTTCCATAGCCGACGCTGCTCCTCTCCGATCGCCTCCCAGCCAAACTGCGCCCCGGCAATCCGACGACCCTCCGCCGCAATCGCTCGCCGCTGTTCGGAGTCGTTCAATAACGAAACGATCCCTTCCGCAAACTCCCCCGCCGACCCCGCCACCCAAATCGACTCGCGATGAGTGAGGGACAGCCCCCCAGCCCCCGAAGGCGTCGAGACCACCGCCCGCCGCATTGCCAGCGCTTCCAGCACTTTTACATTCGTCCCGGCCGAAACTAGCGTCGGCACAATCACCAAGTTCGCCGTTTCATACAAGGGACGCACATCGTCCACAAAATCAAACCGCCGCACTCGCTCCGTGGGCGGCATCTCCCAATAGAGCGACGAACCCGGCCCCGCCACCACATCCAATTCCACGTCGCCCGGCAGCTTAGGCCACACTTCATCCAGAAACCATCGCAGCCCCGTCACATTGGGAAAATGCCGAAACGAACCGATGAACAGCAACCTTCGCCCGGCTAACTCCGGGCGCGGCTGGTAGCGCTCCAAGTCGACGCCATTCGGCACAATCGTGCCCTGGCCCAGCAAGGTTCGGTCCTTCTCCGACATCACCACGACGGCGGGAAAGCGCTGCACGGCCGCCCGCTCAAACCGCTCCCAACGCCAGCGATTCCACCAACTGGATAGCCCTGGCGTCAGCGCCTCCACCTGCCGCTGCAAATCGAAGGTGACATCGTGCTCCACCAGCGCCTGCCCTCCGTAGCGCGCCAGTTGCGTGTACTCCACCTGCAGCAAATCTACCGGATACTGAGCCAGCGCCCGCCGCATCGCGGGACTCTCATACTCGCCCACCTCTGGCGGCAACCAACTCGACCATCGCGGCTCCCGGTAGCGGGGCTTCCGCACCAGCACCACTTTTTTGCAAAGCTCGGCGAGCGGCCCCAGTTCAACGGCCCCCTCCTCCTCCACAAAAGCAAACAGCGTGATGTCAAAATGCCTCGCCCCTTCGCGCAGCAAATTGAAGATCCGCACTGCGCCGCCATGGGCCAGCGGGTAAGGCAAATAAGGCGTCAAAATACCCACCCGCCTCTTAGTTGGACGGGCCCCCCGGCCCGTCCTCACTTCATAAGAATTGGGCCTCACGGTAGCTTCCCCAAAAGGCCAGGGCCGCAAAAAGATGCGGTCCAGCGCCACGCCATACACAAACAGCAGCGAAGCGATCGGCGAAAGCCAACTAAGCTGATGACGCTCCAAATTCTCATGAAACGCCAACACCGGCCCGCAGCAACAAGCACGCCAACGCCGCGCTCGATAGGCCGCGTCCCCATCGAACATCACCGCGGCTTGGGCAATCCGATAACCGCGCAACGCCGCATAGTCGTCGGAAACGAACATCACTCGCCGACCCGGCACCAGTCGCTTCATCTCTTCGAACATCGCCCCGGAACGAACGCCGGTATCGAACACCACGACGATGCCTTCAGGGTCCCTACCCAGCAGCCCAAAGAACCAACGCTTAAGCCGCTGTCGCACGGAACCTACGCCCCAACTCCATCGCCCCATACCCAATCAAGGGGAAAAAGGCAAACGCATAGCAAATCGGCGCGAATCCCTGCCGCTGCGCAATCGACCCAATCGTCGGCGACACCACCAACACAAATACGCCGTAAGCCGCCGTCAGAAACGACACCGCGAAGCCGGTGCGCCCCTGCCCGTAAACGTCGACGGGCAACGTGTAATAGTTCACGCCCCACACGGAAGCCGCAAAGAAGCTAATCGAGATCAGCAGCGCCGCCATGGCGGGCGTCGTGGCCAAGGGCACTGCCCCGGTGGATAACATGAAGAACGCCGCCATCAGGCAAGTCCGTCGTCGCGCGTCGAAGGGCGACATGCCGCGCGTCACCAGGCGCTTCGAGATCCATGCCCCCGACAACGCTCCCAAACAGGCCACAAACTGCGGCACCCAGGCATAGTTGTAATTCGCGCTGGTCAACTTCAGGGCAAAGGTCCGCACGAAATATTCGGTCGTCCAAACCGTCCACAGGGAAAACGTCGACATCGAAAAGAAGTTGCCGACCGCCAAGCCCCACAGCAGCGGATCGCGCAACATTTCCCGGGGTACGAGTGTAGGGGCCACGGTCGATGGATCGCCCTCCGGTACGTACGAATTCTTCGAAGTCCACAGCCACAGCGGGATCCACAGCAAGCCCAACGCACCGGGCACGATAAACGCCCACTGCCAGCCCCAGGTCACCGCAATCAAGGTGAACAAAGTCGGCGCGGCGATCGCCCCAATGCTCAACCCGATCTGGCTCATCGCTGGACCATACGCGCGCTCATCGGCATGCAAGTACCGATGCGACGCCTTGGCCGTCGAAGGAATGCCAGCCGACTCGCCAATGCCCATCACCGTGTGCGTCGCCATCAGACCCATAAAATTGCCGGCCAAGCCCCGCGCCATCCCGGCCACAGACCAAAACCCCACCGCCGAAATCGTGGCAATCGTCAGCCCGTAACGGTCCACCAGCAGTCCGGCGATCGGTGCGGAAAAGGCGTAGAAGGCGGAGAATATTCCCTGCAGCCAGCCATAGTCGGTGAGGCTGAATCCCAGTTGCTCGCGCAGCATTGGCGACAGGGCCGCCATCACTGACCGGTCCAGGTAGTTCAAAATCGAAGAGAGGTAAAAAATGCCGAGAACGATCCAGCGATTGCGCATTACGTAAACCTAGTTGGGCGGGTCCCCCGGCCCGCCCTCGCCCGGCTAGTCACTTCACAAACTCGATAACCGTAGCATCCCCGAGTGTACCCTGCCCCGCTTTCGGAGCCCGCGCATAGGTCACCTTCAGCATCATTGGCTTCGCCATCGCCCCACAGACAAACGACGTCCCCGTCTCACCCCGCACCTTCAACTGAGCCGCATCCACCGGCAACGATACGCGTGATAACTTCTTGGCCGCATCCCGCAGCACCAACGTCATCCGGCCCGCCGCGCAATCCACCCGCTCCAGCGATCCAGCCACCGTCACCTCATTCTTCGGATCCTCCCACCAAGCCACCGGCTTCGGAGGTCCATCAGGCCCCGCCACCTTCTCATTCGCCGCCGCCTCCGCCAGGCGAATGCTGCGCAACGAATCGGCCTTGATTCGCTCCAGATCCCGCGCCTCCTCATCCTTCTTCCGCAGCCGCTCGGAGTCCTCAAAATCAAGCTTCGCATTCTCCAGCGCCAACCGCGCCACACGCATCTTTGCCCGCTCGGCATCGTCACGAGCCGCCCGCTCCGCCGCCCCCCAAGCCTTGTACGACTCGCCATACTGCTGAGCCGCCGCCAAGGTTTCCGCCAATAGCTTCCAATACTCCGGATTCCGCTGAGCCTCCGTCGCCGCCTCGCGCAACAAGCGCGTCTTGTCCGGCTCGGCCGAAGCGGCGGCCAGCTTCACCTTCGCGGCCGGCCAATCCGGCTTAATCCGCACCGCCCCCGCAAAATCCCCCCGATCAAACGCATCCATCGCCGATTCCACCTTCTTCAGTGGATTCCACGGGCGCACCGGGAAATCGCGATCCGGCGCAATCGGCTTCGCATTGAGGGCCGTCGTCGCAAAGTTTCCTGCCGCAAACCAAGCCTTCGCCTCCGCCTCGATCTCGGCATCGGTGCGCTCAAAGGCGTTCTTATAAGAAGGCACTAGCGCATTGCCCTTCTGCAGATTGAAAAGCAAAGTCCGCAGCCGGCCCCGGTACCGGTCGCTCACCATCAGCAAATGCACCCGCGCCCAATCGAGCGTCACTTTCGGCGGCGGCGTGCCCGCAATCACCCGCACGCCGTCCACATTCAACGTACTGAAAAAGTCCACCAAGCCCCGTTCGTAGGGCTCCGGCATCCGCGCAATGCCGTCATTCAGAAAGATCTCGGCCAACGCCCGATTCCACTGGTCCGGCACCGCGGTACTCTTCCCGATCGACGCCGTATAGGCATCCCGGTCAATCTCCAAATCCGTCGTCAACTTCCCACCCACCGTAATCCGGATCGGCCACCGCGCCTTCAATTCCGCCTGCCCCAAAGTCTGCCCAAAGGTATGCCGAAATTGCTCCAAATGATTCAGCACCAACCGCGCACTCTTCTGCTCATTCTGCGTCACCACCTCAAACGGACCCAGCCGGAACACCGTCCACTCCTCCGCCAGAGCCGGCACGGCCAGAAGCATCAAAATCAGCAGTCGCATAACGCCTTTACTCTAACTCATGCCCAGTTCGCCGAGGCCCCTCAGCCCGTCCGCGCAAGCGTCGACGGTCAGCGCGGGAATACGTGTCGAGTGAGGCGGGGTAGGTGGAAGATTTGGCCGGACAACTCCGCAGGACTCGAAACGGCCCAAAGAATGAGAATCGACTCGACAACCAGCCCGATCGGTACACCCTGGGAAACCAGCACTAGGCCGGGACTGGATTTACCGGCGGCGAGGCGGTAGCGAAAGTGATCAATCATGGTCTGCCGATCATGTGACACCAACACTCTCTCATCTCTCGCGGCCTGCTCCAGAATTTCGGGATCAGAAAGATGGTCGAATTTTGATTCCGCAGCGGATGCAAAATTGATCGAAGGCTCCCGCAGGCGGACGCCCTTGACGATCGCGAACTTCAGGTCGTTGTCCGCCTGAAAGCGAATGTTCAAGCGTGCGAGCTATCCATCGTCGCGCGAGCGCGTTGGATCTTTTCCCAGAGGACCGGATCAGCCTCAGCCAGGGGAATGGCCGAAGCCTCGAAGTCGCGTTCCGTGTCTTCCAGATATTTGTCGATCTCCGCTTGGTGATCGAGATAGAAAGCAATGGCCCCGTAGATCTGCGATCGCTTGAGAAGAGGAAAGTTTTCCTGGATCGCCTCGGGCGATTGACCTTCGTTGAAAGCGTAAACAATCGAATCCAAGGAGACCCGGAATCCGGCCACATAGTAGCCTCCTCCACGTCGTTCAATGTATTCGGTGTTCATCTTTGCCTCGGTACGAGTATACCGGATGTCGTCGGCTCGCTTGCTCGAATCGGGTTCCTCCACGCTTCCAATTCCTCCTCAGACCGCGTTTGGGTCGACTTGTTTGGAACCCAAGAGTCGAAGAAAATCGGTTGCATCTAACGAAAGTGGGCGAGTCTCGACGTGCGTCAAATACCGCGACGAATCTGGTCCCCAATCGAAATGCAGGCCGGCCCCAGGCTCCTTGAGTTGTTCGGATACCTTCGCGGGTATTTCGAGCTCTTGCGAGAATAGCACCTTGGCATCGCGGTCCCCCAATAGATGAGCAAAGACCTCAAGGTGGTATCGCCCCTCAATAAAGCGAAATGTGTTGCCATCGCGCGGTGCAAGAAAGTGGTGATTTGCAGAAACGCCTGTTTCTCCAACGAACAGCCCACTTCCGCGCACAAGCTTGTCGTCGCCATGAACCCAAATATTGAAGTTCTGTAAGGTTTCGTTACGTCGCAGCGAGACATGCATACTCTGAATGACGCGCCCGCGCTTCGACGTCGAAAACAGTAATGTGCGGAGGTACACCTTCGGCGGACCCGTAATGCCCTTCCCGGTTGATCCATCTGGGCCAAAGAAGATTACTGTTGGCTGAGTCATCTTGATCGTTCCGCGACGAAACAGAGTAAGCCAAGCATTTAGGGCGGACACTCCCAGCGCGAGAACAGATATGGCGACAGTCGTTGGATCCGGCATTTGCTGGATGGCCCTCGCCGTTAAGGATAGCAACGAGTTTATCCCGTCGAGGTTCTGCCGGCGCAAATTCAGTCGCGAACCCAGATACACTTCTCTGAGGGACCCCACCATGACAGAACTGCCATCCACCGGCCGCCGCGGCTTCATCACCGGCTCCGGCTTGCTGCTCGGCGCCGCAGCCGCCGAAGGCTCCAGCGCTCGCCCGCTTACCGAGAAAGAAAAGCTCGCCCGCCTCGGCTCTAACACTTGGCCCATTCGCCAGCTCTTCAAATCGCGCAGCAACCGGCCCAGCCCCGCCGCCGACGAAATGAAAAAGAAGTATGGCACGCTCACCATGCTCGACTTTCCTCAGTTCACCAAGGACACCTTTCCCGGCGTGTACCACATGGACCTTTTCTCCGGCCTCTTCGGCGACACCACCGACGACTCCATGTACGCCAAAAGCGAAATGACCTTGAACGGTGCCGCCCGCGAAGTCTTCGAGTTCGATCCGTCCCAGCCCAGCGCCAAGAAGTGGCTCGACAAGCTCACCGCTAAAATGGCCGTCACCGGCACCAAATGCGTCCATATCTCCAACAACGCTCCGCGCGACATCGGTGACCCCGATGCGCAGAAGCGCCGCGCCGGCATTGAGGTCGCCAAGCAATGGCTCGATGGCGCCGCCCTGATCGGTGCCAAATCCATGCGCGTCAACAGCGGCGGCCCCCGCATCGCGCCCGGGGCCATCGTCACCACTGACTATCCCAAAAACGATGCCCTCGCGGGGCAACTTACGCACTGCATCGAGTCGTTCAAAGAAATGGCCGACTACGGCGGCAAAGTCGGCGTGAAAGTTACCCTCGAAAACCACTGGGGCCTTACGGCCGACCCCATGAACATCCGCATCATCGTCGACGAGGTGAATCACCCTTTCTGCGAAGCCTCCCCGGACTTCTGTAACTGGGAGCACGAATACTGGCTCTACCATGGCCTCGCCGCTCTCGCCCCCTACGCCCATACCGTCGTGCACGCCAAATACTGGAATCGCTGGAAAGACAACGACATTGCCCGCAGTGTCAAAATCATGACCAACGCCAAGTTCATGGGCATCTTCGCTCTCGAGTACGAAGACGGCCCTTGGGATGGCGTCGAAGGCGCCAAGTACCTTTACCAGCAGGTCCTCGCCGCGCTTTAAACGCAGTAAGCTCAGGACTTCAAGTAATGTAGTACGTATGGGTCCAAATCCAAACCAGCCACGCATCAACCTCACCAACACGGCCGAGTATCGGGAGGGCTATGCGAATAGCGTGCAAGTCCGCGTAAATCTATGGGACATCTTCCTGATGTTCGGCACGTTGAGCCAGACCGCTCCTGACGTGGTGAACATCCATAATTTTCAGGGCGTCTATCTGAGCCCCCAGCAGGCCAAGGCCTTGAGCAATGTCCTGCGCCAGAACATTGAGCAATATGAGTCGGCTTTTGGGGAGATTCATCTCGAGCCCCAAGCGGGTCCGGCGGGAGTAGTGCAGTAACCGATGGGCCGCTGGGGGGCCTTTGCGTGCTTCTTCCTGGCGTTCACCGCGCTCGTCGTTGCCACCCACATCCAGTTCCTCGACCTGCCTTACTTCTGGGATGAACTAGGGCAGTTCATCCCCGCCTCCCTCGACCTTTACCAGCACGGTGCCTGGATCCCCACCAGCACGCGTCCCAACTCGCATCCGCCGGGCCTGATGGCCTTGTTGGCCGGGGCTTGGTCCGTGTCGGGCGGGCCGTCCATTGCCGCCACGCGCATCGTCATGTTACTCATCGCGAGCGTGCTGGCGATGGTGACCTTCATGCTCGCCATCGAGCTCTCGCAAAAGCTCCCCGGCACGCCAGGCTTTCCGACAGTAGTGCTATTGCTGGCCTCGCCGATCTTTTACATGCAAGCCGCCATGGCCCACTTAGACCTGCCCGCCGCCGCCGCCTGCCTCCTAGCCCTTTACTTGTTTTTGAAAGAGCGCTTCGAACTGGCGGCGGTCGCGTGCCTCGTGGCGGTGATGTTCAAAGAGACGGCCATCGTCTTTCCCTTGGTCTTCGGAGTGTTCCTATGGCGCGAAAACCGATGGCGCCCCATGGCCTGGTTCGCCTTGCCCATCGTGGCGCTGGCGGCGTGGATTCTGGTGCTGCTACGGGCCACCGGACATCCGCTCGGTAGTCCCGAATTTTCGGCCTATAACGCTGGCTACAACCTGCATCCGGTGCGCTTGGGAATGGCTCTCCTCCGGCGCATCTACACGCTGTTTGTCGCCGACTTCCATTGGATTGGCACGGCGGCGATCCTCACGGCCTGGTGGCAGCGCGCCATCTTTGCCGGCCGCGCCTGGACATTGGTGGCGTCACTCGCAGCGGCCCACGTGGTGACGGTCAGCGTACTGGGCGGTGCCGTGTTGGAGCGATATCTGTTGCCCGTGTTGCCGCTGTTCTATGTCGCCGTCGCCGCAGGCTGGAGTCGCTGGCCGCGCTGGCCCCGCTTTACAGCGCAAGGGGCCATGACGGCCGGCTTGCTCGCCGGGCTTTTCATCCAGCCACCCTACCCGTATCCTCTCGAGAACACCCTGGCCATGGTCGATCAGGTCCGGCTCTATCAGTTGGCGGCGGGCGTCGTGACTGGCCTCAAGCCAGACTTGTTGGTCGCCACGGCGTGGCCGCTGTCGGACGCTTTGCGCCGGCCCGAGTTCGGCTACGTCACCCGGGCGCGACGCGTGGCCGACTGTCCTGATTTCCACGTCGCCTCCGTGCTCGCGCTCCCGCGACCGGACGTCTTCGTCCTCTATTCGCGCACGTTGGCACCCGAAACCAACCTACTAAATATCCCGGTCGTCCGCCGGCTTTGGGAACGCTTCTATGCCTATGAGCCCGACCTGGAATCGACCGGCGCCACCAAGCTCTTCTCCGCGCCGCCCCTCGTCCGCTGGGAGAGGCCCGGCGCCTTCGGACTTGAAAGCGGCCGGCAGTGGATCGAGATTTACCTCAATCGCTCGCCGCCCGTAAAATAGGCCGCTATACTAAAAGGTTCGCGGCAATCTGAATGGTCCTTACCTCGTCGGCATACTTCATCTTCCTCGCCGGCATCTTCCTCCTCTACTGGCCAGTAGCGAAAATGCGAGCGCTCGCGCTCGCCGTCATTCTCTTCGCCAATCTCTTCTTCTACGCCAAATGGGACCTCTTTTATCTCTGGATGATTCCCTTAGCCGCCACCGTCGACTTTTGCCTTGGGCTTGCGCTCGGTAAAGCCAAACCCGGTTGGCTGCGGCTCGGCCTCGTACTCACCAGCGTCGCCATGAACATCGGCATCTTAGTGGGCTTCAAATACATGCCCTTTCTGCTGGAGAACTATGGCTCTCTCTCCGGTCACACGATGCCCAAATGGGCTTGGACCTTTCCACTCGGCATCTCCTTCTACACCTTTCAATCGCTCACCTACACCATCGACATCTTCCGGCGCGATGCCAAACCCACCGGAAGCATACTCGCCTATCTGGCTGCGGTGAGTTTCTTTCCCACCACGCTCGCGGGACCCATTACCCGCGTGGCCACCCTGCTGCCGCAACTCGAGAAGCCGAAAGTGTTGTCGGACATCGATGGCGGCAAAGCCCTCTTCCGCATCGCCCACGGCTTAGTGAAGAAATTCCTAATTGCCGACTATCTGGCCGACAATCTTGTCAATCGTATCTTCGACTTTCCTACCCTCTACAGCGGCAGCGAAGTCTTGATCGGCGTATACGGCTACGCCATGCAACTCTATTTCGATTTTTCCGGCTACACGGATATTGCCATCGGATCCGCCATGTTACTCGGACTGAAGCTACCGGAAAACTTTAACCAGCCGTACGCCGCCAAGAACCTATCGGACTTTTGGCGTCGCTGGCATATCTCGCTATCGAATTGGCTGCGCGATTATTTGTATTTTTCGTTTCCAGGCATGCGCACTAAGTGGATGCCTTACATCGCCATCATCGTCACCATGTTAGTCGGCGGATTGTGGCACGGCCCCAGTTGGAACTTTGTGATCTGGGGCGCGCTCCACGGCGTCGGCCAGGCCATCGTGCGCGGCTGGCAGGCGATTCGGGGTCCGGTGGGCTTAAAGGCTCGCTGGGCCACTTGGCTAGCCACCTTCTGCACCGTACAGTTCGTTTGCCTGGCGTGGATCTTCTTCCGCGCCTCGTCCTTGGAAAGCGCGCTCGGCATCGTGGAACGCATCGCCTCCGGCACCATCGCCTTTACTAACATCTCCGCCACCATCCAGATGATCCTAGCCATCGCCATCGCCGGTCACTATCTTCCCGCTCGCTGGTGGCAATGGACCCAGGATCGTTTTGCGGCCGCCCCCTTCTATGCCCAGGCCGCCACGTTGATGTTACTCATGATTGGCATTCAATATGTCGCTGCCACCGGTGCCGCACCATTTATCTATACGAAATTCTGATGCCGAAGACATTTCTCACGCTCGGCTGCTTACTCGTCCTGGTGACGATTCCCGACTATTTGCCGGCCTTCAAAAACTACAAAGTATTCGACTGGCACACCGTACCCACGGTGCTCGACTTTGTCGCGCGTAAGAGCTCCTCCACCCCCGTAGAAGACGAATTCGACCGCCTACGTCCGGATGCCAAAGTAGGTAAGTTGGGCGTCTATCCCATCATCGCGCCGCCCGGCAGTCTCGATGTGTTCTTTGAAGCCTTGCGTCAGTCCGAGGCCGGGGTGGCCGGGGCCCAGGTCCGAGTGCTGCACTATGGCGATTCCCCCACCACCGCCGACATGATTACGGCCGACGTGCGGCAGTTACTCCAAACGCAGTTCGGCGACGCTGGCCACGGCTATCATCTGATCGCCAAACCCTGGGCCTGGTACGAGCATCGCGGCATTACCGTAAGTGCCGATGGCTGGCAGATGACTCCCGCCAACATGGGTCCCAAAGTCGCCGGGCCCCTGCAAGGGCGCTACGGTCTGGGCGCTGTGTCGTTCGATGGCTCGCCCGGCGCATACGCGCGCTTCAACCTGCGCAAGAGTCCCCAACAGCAGGTGGAAATCAGCGCTCTCCGGCAGGCAGGAGGAGGCACCCTGACCCTCTTCGCCGACGAAGCGCCCATCGGTAAATTGCGCACCAGCACCGGCCCGGCTGAAGAGCTATTCGCCACGTTTGAGCTACTCCCCAACACACGGGATCTGGAGGTCCGCGTCGAAGGCGGACCCGTGCGCGCCTTCGGGGTCGACCTACGCCGCAAAGCGCCCGGCGTCATCTATTCCAGCCTCGGCGTCAACGGCGCTTACATCTCAGTCGTCTCGAAGATGATGAACGAGGGCCATTGGGCCAACTTGCTGCGTCATGCCAAGCCCCACCTCGTCGTCATCAACTACGGCACGAACGAAAGCGTCTACGAGAATTTCGTCGATACCTCCTATGAAACCGAGCTCCGTGAAGCGCTCCGGCGCGTGCGAGCCGCCCTACCCAATACCAGCATCCTGATCATGAGCCCCATGGACCGCGGCCAACGCCTGCCCAACGGCACCATCGGCACCGTGCCCGCCTTGAGCCGCGTGGTCGCCATTCAGCAGCGCGTGGGCGCGGAACTGAAGTGCGCCTTCTTCAACACCTTTATGGCCATGGGCGGCAATGGCACCATGGGCGAGTGGTACGCGGCCGAACCGCGCCTCGTCGGCGCCGACTTCATTCATCCCATGAAGGGCGGCGCCAAGATTGTGGGCAACCTCTTCTATCGCGCGCTCCTCGACAGCTATAACAAGTTCAAAACCAACCGCCTCACGGCCAACTTCGCCGCCGCCCACGGGAAACCGGCAGAAAAATCTGCGACCATGAAGACGAATTGATGCGGTTCCTGCGCCATACTGCCGGCCTGTTGGTTGCCCTGAGCGTCGGCACAGTCTTACCGGCCGCCACGCCATCCCAAACAAAATCGCCAAAGAAAAAACCAGCCGAGAGACGTTCCCCGCCCCGCCCCACTGCCGCGCAATTAGCGCGAATGGCCCAAGCCCGCACCGTCGCGAACGAAGAGATTGAAGAGCGCCTGGAGAATC
>JAYVRS010000968.1:0-3493 GCA_043776185.1 Bryobacteraceae bacterium
GTAAAGCGGACCAGCCTTCAGCGCCATTGCTCCGATACTTCTCTTGTCCCAACTTACAGGAGCTTGCATGCCACAGATGTCGCATTCTTCGACTTTGAACTCTTCCTTTACATCGTCGCGACGCGCGGTGATTTGGGCTATCGACTTCTCAGGTGGCATAGCAGCGTCAAACTCCTCTGCTGAAACCCCGGCTTCCAAAGCCCCTTTCATGAGGCGGTACTCCTGAACTGCCCCAAAGCGGATAAACCGCATAACTTTCTCGGGATCTCTGATGATGAAGGCGTGAGTCACTGCTCGTTCGTAGAGGCCCCTTAACAGCTTTATGGCAGCGATGTTGAAGCCGTGAACGCCCATGAAAACAATCTCAATGTAGTCTTGCCGGCACGTTTGCCCAAGGCTGAACATAATGTCTTCCGCCCGATTCTCGCAGGGGCATACACGTCCAAAGCAGCGGTTCGAGAGGCTCATGATCTTCTCGAATGGGTCCCAGAAATTGGGATGTTCCCGGAAGAATGCGTCAGCTTTGGCGCTATGGCCAAATTCGAAATCCATAGTTTTCCTCTTGGGCGCTTTCCTCGAAGTAGCAACCAGTCAAGACCCAATGCTGCCGCACCACATCCCAGCACGAGCAAACTCTTCGACCTTATCGATACGAAAGCCGCCATCCGCAAAGTCTACCGGAACGCGGCCTCGAAGTCAGATTGCGGCGCTAAACTCGCCCGAATCGAGCCGAAGGGCGCTGAGATTTACCGAGGAGAACCCGAACCCAGCAGCCTGGAAGGGTCCGAAAAAGCCTTTCGCAGCCCGAAACCTTCCGCAGGCAAGCACTCCACCCCCTCAGGGGTTGGGAAAGTAGGTTATTATTGGGATTTTGTGGTGCGCCCGGAGTGATTCGAACACCCGGCCTTCTGGTTCGTAGCCAGCTTGGATTGCAGAATCAATCACTTAGCAGCGTATATAAGTATTGCTATCAGTTCCCATAAGTTGTTCATAAAAAGCATCTTGCGTCACAAGTCACCCATATCGCTAGTAAGCGGGAGCGACGCTTCTAAACGGGGGGTGGGCACAAAATCCGGCACAATCGCACGATAGTTTGGGTGCGAATCTCAAATCGAAACCAGCAGACTTTTATAATCGCTTCATGCAGGCAGGTAGAAAGTTGATCGTGGCTTTAGCATTTGGCTTTGCGTTCTCTGGGTGTCAAAGAGGTGCCGGGGCGAATACGCTGTATGGCGACGGCTCCGCTGGCAGTCCAGACGACAGAGCGAAGCGATTCCACGTAGCCACGTTCGATTCGGCAGACGGCGAAGCGTACAACCGGGAGAATGCCGAGTGGCCCAGGAGCTATTCCAGGCTCAGCCTGGCGTGAAGGTGCGGTTCTGGTGCGACAAGGGCACATACCGAAAATGAGAAGTGGCCAAGGCATTTGAAACAATCTTGGGTAACGATGTAGTCTGAACCTAGCCGCCTAGTTTTGGCCTCATGAACCGAAGCGAAGGCTGGGACCCTGCCCAGAGGCGGCTACACCACTCGCAGGGATTCGCGTTCAGGGGCACGATGTCTGATCCATTTGATGAGTTTGCGATTCCTGATGCCCTAGGCTCAGGCGGCGATCCGGTTGACGAGAATCCATTTCCAGCGGGCTCCAACAAGCACATTGCGTGGGCAGATGCGACGGTACGCGCGGAGATGGAACTCAGTGAACTCAATCGCGTTCATGCAAATTATATGGGCAGCCTCTCGCCTGAGGGCGGTCAGCGGTCCGGGTTCTTAGAGGAATTCTGCGATCGGACCGTGAGATATTGTGCGGCGCGCTTTGATATTTGGGCGAGACGGTACATCAACGTCGTCTGGAATGATTTGGATGTTCGTGGGTTTGACCAGTGGCTGCTGGCATACGCCCAAGCAAGTCTCAAGTCACTTGCCGATGGCCAGAAGACGCGCATATTCGTCCCCGCAATGCAGCCACTGCTGATGGAGCGGGTTGAATATTGGAAAGTTGAGGCGAGACGTTTCGTCGCTCATCAGCAAGCCATTGATAACCCACGAATGGCAAAGATTGACGCGGGCTGGCTGCGAATCGAAACCAAGCGTCTACGGGGCGCGACCCTCGCCGAGTGCCTGTCAGCTGCTTACGATCATCATGCGGAAATAGAGACGGAAGCCGAATCGCCACTCACGGAAGCGGTAATAAGTTCCAAATTGCCACCGATTATCTTTATGGGTGCAATACGATATAAGTGGATTCCCTATCCGCTCAGAAGGCCAGTCGGAACGAAGCCGCGAGGGGGCTTCCTCAACGGTTGGTGCGATCTCGACGCCACCGAGGAAATTCCCGATACCGACTTGGCCGAACTGTTCATGGGCGAGAGGGTGCCTCAAGGCTATGAGGATGAGTTTCGACGCCTACTCGTACATCGAATGGAACATTGGCGTGGCGTCAACGGAAATGCAGATGAATTCACCGCGAACCGGGCAGCTGCGAATGCAGAGCCCGATTTCGCCGCTGATGTCCTGCGCGATCCTGGGGCAGAGTCGCTAATACCGCGCGCGATGGTGGACGCATTCCTGAAGCGCGTCGTTCGGGAATCCGGTTTGGCGATCAAGCGCGTCCATATCTGGAAGCAAGTTCACCAGCGCCCACGACAATTTCAGTATTGGCAGGCCTCTGATCCAAAAGCTACCGCTGAGGATGATCGGAACTTTCGCAGAATTCTTTCGATGAGCACCATGAAATTCGTCGGCACATTGAAAAAACTGAACCTAATCAAAGGGTGAGGATAGATTTTCCTCGCCTACCTCGCCTTGATCCTCGCTAGGTGAGGAGAGCGATTCTTCTCATGGGTAAGCAAAAAGCTTCCCGCGAGAGGAATAAATGACAACCAACACCAGCGCTTTGCAAGCTCTTCTCAATGAGCACGATGTGGCCCGCCTTACTGGGCTATCTGTAGCGTCCGTCCGACGTTGGCGACTATTTCGCCAAGGCCCCATTTACCGCAAGATAGGGGCGGCAGTCCGTTATAAGCCGGAAGACCTTGCTGCATGGCTGGAATCCCGCCCGTGTGGCGGCGGGCAACCGGCGGAGGCGGAACGGTAATGGCCACCAATGACAAAGCCCACCTTCGCGGGGCGGGCTTTCTCAATACAAAGCGGGCAAATCAGACTCCAGTATCAACCCAAGCGGCTTCCGCCGCAACTTACTCCGCCCAAGAGGTAATTGACGCCTGTAGTATCGAAGAAGTTTGGCGGGGTCTCGGGGGCGGCGAACTCCGGCGGGGCCGTGGGCGGGCCTTCTGGCGCAATGGGGACGGCTTTAACGTTCAACTCTACCCGACACGGAAGGGCTGGCAGGACTTCGCCACCAACGAAGGCGGCGGCGCCCTGGATCTGATCCGGACTGTTCGGGGTTGCACCCGAAGTGAAGCCCTGCGATGGCTGGCGGACCTGGCCGGCATGTCGCTAACGCCAAACTCACTGGAGCGGCGGCGGCGGT
>JAYVRS010000969.1:0-3493 GCA_043776185.1 Bryobacteraceae bacterium
TCCTATAATGAAGGGCGAAGGCCGGAGCTGAAGTCCGTTGCCGGCCCTGGCTGGTAACTTAACTCGAACGTCGTTTACACAAACCTATTGACAAGACCAAATCGTTGGAGGCCTCGCACGTCACGGACCTCGATCACACCCTGAGTCGAGTATGTGTGGAGTTGAAGATCTTCCGCATGGAAATCGCCCGCATGATGCAAAAACAGTTTCCCGACCGCTACCCGCTTCTCGATGAAGAAACCATTGGTCGAGCCTACATGAAAAACAGAGTGGGAAGACAGTTTGGTGATGCTGGCTTCGACGCGTGCGCTGGACGTGGTTCTTTCTAACGCAGCCTATGTCAAGATTTGCGTGCAATTAGGGCGCCGCTTCCTGGGGAAGGATTTAAGATTGCAGTTACCTGAGCGGAGGATCGGCCAAACGCACGGATGCGATCCGAGCGCCTACTCAGGGGCCTGAGGGCCGACAATGGGGATCGGTGTCATTCACTCTCGGCGCAGTGTCATCCCTGAAGCGACTACGCGTCCCCGAAGAAAAAATGGCCCCAGCACCCGCAACGCCACACCGGGCCTACCGCCCAATTCCTCGCGCGCGCACAATCGATTCCACCCAGCGTTTCGCGTCAATAGTGAACCGTACCGCTTCGCCTTCCAACTGGACGAAACCAGCCAAGTCCGCAGCCAATTCGCTTCCGGTGTCCGGGAAATGGAACGCCCACTTCCGATCTTCTGAACTCTCGACAATAAATCCCAGCCCATCGGAACCCAAATCGTAGAGCTGGCCTGTTTTCGTTTCCATGTCAATAACAGCGTCAGTGTAACCTGCCTCATCTCGCTGCGCGAGGGTCCTGGGGCCTAGTACGCTCAGACCACCAACCCGTTAACAACAATCTTACACCCCTGGCCGCAGACCGCAACGTGTTGAAAAATAGACCACATCATCCAGCCGCCCTGAGACTCCCACCTCCAAAATTAGGCACCCACTGGTACTCTCAACCATGGACACTAATCCTTTCTCGCATTCCTCCCGATACCCAACCGTGACCCCTCGCGGCAATCTCTTCGACCTCGGCCCTGACGGGCTCGGCTTCATCATTCCTGTGGACGAACCGAGCCGCAGCTACGCTTTCAGCATCCGCAACCTGCGTGACATTCACGCCTCCACTTTCGACGAAGCTGGACTTCACGAAGGCGACACCGTCGTATTCCACCTCAATGCTAAGCGCCAAGTAGACCGCCTCGAACAAGTCACAAACCCCTAAGAATCAACGACTCCCGGGTTCGTTTCGTCACCTCTCAAATCGACCCGTACAAGCACTCCCAAGCCACAATCGTATCCTCAGCCGCAGGGTCGAAGTGGATCTTGATCCGGATCCCATACCCCTCAAGATGCGCCACCACTCCCCGATCGCCTTTTCGCGGAGAAGGCCGCCGGGTCACCAGGAGCTTCTTGCCCATGATCTCTTTCGACAACGTCGTCACGATCGGCAACATGCCCCGATCGATAATATGCTGCATCACCCGCTCATCGGTCGAAAAGCGATCAAGGTCGCGGTAGGGCTCTTCCACCCGTCGCCTGTGCTTGAGCACCACTTCCTGGCCGTGGGCCAGAGTCACCGAGTTTACGTCGCCGGGCGTGGGGTCGTAGAAATGCTCGGTGCTCCGCAGCTGGAACATCGAAGCCATGCGGGCGGTGGCCAGTTTGGCGAAGCGGTCCGCCGTGGGTTGCAGGAGGGTGGGGAAACTCATTTAGAGGGGACGCGCCACGTACAGTACTTGCTCATCTTCGCTGTTAATGGCGAGCAAGTAAACCGTACCGTCGTCCCGGAAGTCGATGCCCAGCACCCGAATGATGTATTCACCGGCGTCGGTGGGCTGGAAGAGATTGGCCACTTTCAGGTAACGGTCGCCCTTGCGCACCATCAGGAACGGCGTGCCGGCGCTGTGCTGAAAGAAGACATCGCCCGCCCGGTTCACGTCGAACAGCGACACGCTGTTTACTACTTGGCCATGCGGCAACACCTGGGAGTCATTCAACACCACAGCCCACGCGGTGCCCTTCCATTCGGCGATGATGTTACGCGCGCTGGCTACCTGAAACATCGAGAAAAGCCGATTACCGCCGGCCCTCATAAAATTACTAATCCCGGTGACGGTTTGGCCTGCGATCTGTGTCTCATTGGCCCGGGCCAGTAACTGCCACGTTTGGCCATTCCATAGATAAATCGTGTTATCGGGCTGATTGCGAAATTGCATGGAGGCCATCAACCGGCCGTCATCGTCCAGCGTGTAACTCGACACGTTAGAAGCAATACGGCCGTCGATGGTGGTGGCCGTTGCGGCGGTGGCGCTATAGGCCAGCAGTAACTTGTGTTGGCCATCGCGAGTTAGATACAAACGGTTATCGCCCGCGCCAGTACCTGACGTCCAGAAGACATCGCCGCGCGAGTTTACGTCCAC
Organism: Bryobacteraceae bacterium; assembly: GCA_043776185.1. Lineage (GTDB taxonomy): Bacteria > Acidobacteriota > Terriglobia > Bryobacterales > Bryobacteraceae > JALHNI01. The sequence continues at coordinate 2,460 of JAYVRS010000969.1, forward strand.
CCAGAAAGGAGCCGATACAGAGACCCCGTCGAGGGTCATCGGGAAGCGCAGGAATAGCTCTTGAGTTAAGCTGCCCAACACGACGCGGCCGATGCCGAGTCCATTAGTGAAATAGACATCGCCGTTAGGAGCCTTACGGGCATTCCAGTTCGAGTTATTCACCGAACTGCCAAAGAACATCTGGGCCCCGAAGAGACGCTCGCCGTAAGCCACCAGCGGTCGCAATGTATCGCCATCGGCCACCGCGATGGTGCTCGCCGTGCCACCCGTGAGTAAGTGCGCCGGACCCTGCCGCGCCCCGCCCACGAAGTTGATCATATTCCACGGCGCTTCCAGATTTAGCCGATCGCCATGTTGCGCAATCACCCACGGCTCCTCCAGCATCCGCACGATCATCATGTTCGAGACCGCCGTACGCAGCATCAAGGTCACTTCGCCGTTAGGCGTCACAAAGCCGCTCTCCACATCCTGCACGGCCTGCCCCGCAATCGGGTTGCGGCCCGGAATCAGCACCGAGCGTAAGTTGCCGCTCTTGGGCCATAAGTAGATCCCCGAACCCAGGTTGTTGAAGGGGTTCCCGAAGAAAAGCGTACCGCCCTCTGAGCTGTGCCACAAGATGCCGGTGACACTATTTTGCCTCAACGTCTCTACTGCGGCATTCTTGGGGTAGCGGACGAAGTGTTGGGTATTGTCGTTCAGCTCTACGGACAAGGCCACATCGCCGCTTTCACTAACAAAGAAGGTGGGCGCGTTGGCGCGGCCACCCAGAAAGCGCCGCACCGTAGAACCCGCCAGCGTATCATTCACACTGAGTAACTTCTCGCGTTGAGCCTGATGTTTGAAGATAGTGCGCTGCGCCCCGGCGGAGACCGCGTAGTAAGCGACGCCATCATCGGTAACGCCAAAGTCCCCTTCAATGTTGAGCGCCCCGGTAAAGCCTGGCAGAGTCTCGCCGCTGTGTACTAACAGTTCGGTAATGCCATTGCCATAGCCGCGGAAGAGGCCGGTAAGCGTCGGCGTCGTCCCCGGGAAAC
>JAYVRS010000970.1:0-12119 GCA_043776185.1 Bryobacteraceae bacterium
CCGTGCGCATTCACTTCGAGCCCCAGTTGCGCGCCATCCGAGGCAAGCTCGTTTCGGGCGGCCAGACCGGTTCGGCGGTTCATGCCGGCTCATTTCTGCGCGAACGGAAGATCGTGCTGGATTCTGATTTACTGGTGAATGCCCCGGAGCTGATGCGGATCCTGACTCATGAGCTGTTCCACTTTGTCTGGCGCAAGCTCAACAATGGGACGCGCCAAGCTTGGGATCAACTCGTCCGTCAGCAAATGGACGTGCCCGGCGAACTGGGCTGGTCGGCGGAGTGGAGGAAAGAAGGCCTCACGAAGGACGATGCTGTCGGCCGCACCCGTCGCTGGCGCGAATATCTCTGCGAAAGCTTCTGCGACTCGGCGGCCTGGTATTACTCGGGAAACCAGCGGCATCGTGAATTCACGTTGCCCGTAAAATACCGCCGGGCCCGGCGGCAGTGGTTCGCCCAACTCATCGCGGAAAGACGCCTACCCCTCTGATCTTATGGCCCGCTATACTGAAATCATGTTTTCCCGCCTCCTGCTGATCACCGCCCTCGCCGCCCTGGCGGGCTGCGTCGGCACCACCAAAGCCGTCTCTCCGGTGAAGCCTGAATCGCAGCGCAAGAAGGCCCCGGAGTTTACCTTGAAGGACTCCACTGGCCAGTTGGTGAAGCTGTCGGATTTCAAAGGCAAAGTGGTCGTCCTGAACTTCTGGGCCACTTGGTGCGGCCCTTGCAAGATTGAAATACCCTGGTTCATCGAATTTGAAACGCGGCTGAAGGACAAGGGATTTGCCGTAGTCGGCATTGCCATGGACGACGATGGCTGGGATGCCGTCAAGCCTTACATTACGGCCAAGAAAGTGAACTATCGGGTGATGATGGGCAACGATTCCATTGCTAATCTCTATGGCGGAGTGGAGTCGCTGCCAACGACCTTTATCTTGGACCGCGATGGCCGCATCGCCCGCACGCACGTGGGCCTAGTGAGTAAGAGTGAGTACGAAAATGACATTCAAGAATTGCTTAAGCAAAAACTCGCCAGTGCTACTCCTTTTGAGTACGCTGGCCGTTAGTGCCTGCGCCCAGTCGACGCCGCTGCTCACTGCCACGCTGCCCGCGCGCGTCACCGCGAAGCGCGGCGAGACGGTAACCGCTAAAGTAGGCGTGAGGGTGAATCCGGGCTTCCACGTCAATTCGAACGCCCCGCTGGACGAATACCTGATTCCGCTGCGGCTTACTTGGCAGGCCGCGCCGCTCGAATGGAAGGGCACGGAGTTTCCGCCCGCCAAGCAGGAAAAGTCCGACTTCAGCCCGAAACCGATCACCGTCTTCGATGGTGCTTTTGAGATCACCAGTAAGTTCATAATTCCAGCCGCGGCCCCTCTCGGCGCCGGCTTCATCTCGGGTAAACTGCGCTATCAGGGTTGCAACACGACGACCTGTTTCCCGCCAAAAACCATTGATATTCGCTTCAGTTACGACTTACACTGATGACCATCTTCCACGTGGACATGGACGCGTTCTTTGTCTCGGTGGAAGAGCTCTTTGACCCTTCGCTGGTGGGCAAAGCGGTGGTCGTCGGCGGCCAGGCGCACGAACGGGGAGTCGTCTCAGCAGCTTCTTATGAGGCGCGTAAGTTCGGCGTCCATTCGGCCATGCCGCTGCGACAGGCGGCCAAACTCTGTCCTCACGCCATTTTCTTGAATGGCCAGCGCGAGCGTTACTCCGAAGCCTCCCGGGCCGTAGAGGCGGTGCTGCGCAGTTTCTCGCCACTGGTGGAGATGGCCTCCATCGACGAAGCCTACCTCGACATGACCGGCACGGAACGTTTGCATGGCCCCCCATTGCGCGCCGCGCATCGCTTGCACGCCGGCGTCTCGCAGCGCACGGGCTTAAACTGCTCCATCGGCATTGCGGCCTCGCGGTTGGTGGCCAAGATCGCCTCCGATCAAGCGAAGCGGCACGGCATTCTGCACGTCCTGCGGGGCCAGGAGGCGGCCTTTCTGGGCCCCCTCGACATCAACCGCATTCCTGGGGTGGGCGAGGTGACCGGAAAGCATCTAAACGGCATGGGCATCCGCCAAATCCGTGACCTCGCTTCGCTCGACGAAGCGATTCTGCGAGAACGCTTCGGCCGCCTAGGCCTGGCGCTGGCGGGCAAGGCTAAAGGCGAAGACGCCGGGGGATGGTTCGACACCGCCATCGGCGAAGACAGTGGCCCCAAATCGATTTCGCACGAACATACTTACACGGACGACACCGCCGAAGTTGACTTACTCGAGAGCACACTCGCCAAATTGAGCGAGATGGTCGCCCGCCGTTTGCGTGATCACGGCTTACATGCGCGCACCGTCCAACTCAAGCTTCGCTACCAGGACTTTTCCACTATCACGCGGGCTCATACTCTCGACCATCCCACCCAGCTCGACGCCGATCTACTACGAGAATCGCGCGCCCTCTTTCGAGCCAACTGGAAGCCAGGTCACAAGATTCGCCTACTCGGCGTGCAGGTCTCCTCACTAACTGAATCCGGCGGACAGATGAACTTACTCTCGAATGGTCAGGACCAAAAGTGGCAAAAGGCCTTATCGGCCGTGGACAAACTACGCAGCCGCTTTGGCGACTCTACGGTCTCACTCGCCGCCGGGTTGCAAGGCGAGTTCCGGCAACGGGTACATGAGGGCAAGGAACGCACGAAAACAAAGGAGTAGAGTGTTACCAGTAGGTCTGGCCCCCTGGCCCCACTCAGCATGCCCAGTTACCCTTCTCGCCCACCCGCCACGCCGCAAATGCCAGTGGGGTGGGCCTCCGGCCCGCCCGGGGTGGGCCTCCGGCCCGCCCTCAAGGCGGCTAACACCGCTACTTCAACGGGCAATTTGTCTTGATGGCCAGGGTATGTTCGATATGCAAGGGCTCCCGTTCACCGGCAAACTCGACGCGCACCGTGAGGCGTAGCTGAGGGACTTTGCCGTCGACCGTGTGCGTTGGCAACGTCGCCGTCCATACCGCTTGCGTGCGTTCGGGGACGACGCTCGAGTTATTCGACGATTGAACTAGCATCCCCGCCACCAAGACGCAATCCGGACCGCTGCCGCAAACCGTCGCCGTGTAATGGCTCTCGATCGGCGAGTAGTTACTCGAAACCGGGCGCACGCTCAGCCGCAGCGGAACGTCAATGGGATTGCCCAGCGACCGCAACTGTAACTCGTGCTTACCCGCACAGGTATCCACGGTAGTGTCGGCGAATAAGTTACTCAGGTTCACGGCCAACGCTTGCACGCGGTCCATATCGCGGCGCGAGGAGAAGGCGCGGGGAGCCGATTGGCGCAGCGGGATGACTTCCAGTTCAACGCGGCGGCCCTCAATTCGCAACAGGCTAACGTGGTGCAGATCGCCTGCGCCTGGGCTGCCATGCTTGGTGGTGCCTCCCGTGGCACCCGTCACCAGATAGCGGATGCCATCGAGCGAACCTTCGTCCTGATTGTAGTGGAAATGCCCCGCCACGACGGCGCGAACCCTATACTGCCGGAGTAACTCATGCACCGGGGCCCAATTGGCCCACTGATACCAGAGCGGTTGGTGGAGAAAGACAATGATCCCCTTAGCGCGGCGATTTTGCTCAAGATCGCGCGCTAGCCAAACCATTTGGTCGTCCGAGAGACGCGCGCGAAAGGTGGTGCCCCAACGCGGGTCCGTATTATGAAACTCCTGCGAGCTGAGTGCGACGAAATGATAGCCCGCGTGATTGAAGCTGTAGTAGAGATGCTCTTTGGCTGGGGCGTAAAGACTCTGAAACAGCTGCCGGTTGTGGGTTTCGTCGGGCTGATTGTAGGGAGCGCTGACATCATGGTCGCCCGCGGCAAGATGCCAGGGGGCTCGTAACTGGTTTAGCAGCGCCGTGGCACGGGCAAACTGGGCGCGAAACTCGTCTTCTGGCGTCGCGTTCGGATATTGCACGCTTTCGAGTAAGTCACCCGTGTGGAGTACCAGATGCGGACGCCGGGCATTGAGCACCGTCACACCTTCGGCTAGCGTTTGGTATGCGGTATCCAGGTTGTCGGTGCCGGCTTGGTCGCCGATTAAGCCGATGCGAATCTCCGCATAGAGCGTCGTGGCCCAGAAGATGAAGTACAGGGTTCGCACTTAGTTAAAGCTGTAAGATAAACCGGCAATCGCCCAGGCCTTCGCCGAGCGCCAGCCGTTTTCATAGTATGGCTTGTTGAAGAAGTTCTCTACCTTCACATAGCCTTTTAGGGTGCGGTGGTCCGTCTGCCAGATCTTATAGCCTCCCACCAGATCGGCCTTGGTGTAACCCGGCAGAATGAAGGGCCGTGACCGGTTTACGGCGAAGAACGAGATGTAGTGCGACGAGCCATGAAAGAGGTCAACCGTAACATCGGCGCGCTTGCCGATCCGTTGCGTGGCCACCATTGTTGCGGTATGTTGGGGCACGGTGAGCGCACGCCAGAAGCCGGCGACTTGAATGTCCCGATCGTTGACCGCATTGGTGAAAGTGTAAGAGCCATTCAGAGTCAGCGTGCGGGTGGGGCGGGCTTCCACACCCAGCTCCACGCCGCGCGAGATACCACCGGCGCCGTTGATGTAACCGGAAGTGCGGCCAAATGGGTCGGTCGCGGGCCGGATGAGGCCGCTAGAATCGAAAGCAGTTACTTGCTGGATGCGGGTGTAGAAGTAAGTGGCGGATAGACGGAAACGCTCGTGAAAGAGGTATTGGTCAAAGCCGAAGTCAATGGCTTTGTAGCGATCTGGCGAGAGACGTGGGTCGCCATAAGGGGAGAAGGAAACAATACCCGTAACGGGATTGTTGGAGAAGCCGCCCCCGAAGCGTTCGTAAAGGGCGGGCGCACGGTAAGCGTTGCCGAAATGGGCTCGCAATTTAGTGCCGATCTTCGGCAGTAGGTAACCCGCCGAGACGTCGCCAGTTAATGCGCGGGGCGGCGCGGTAAGAGCGATGCGATCGTAGTTATTGGCCGTGCCCGTAAGTTGAAAGATGGGCCGAGCTAGTTGGAAGGCTTGGATGCGGCCGGAAACCATGATCTGCAGGCGATCCTGCAGCAGAGAAAGTTGGTGCTGCATGAACGCGGCGCTGGAAGTTTGGCGCACATCGCCACGAGTGAGAATGGTGCGCGGCGCGGGAAGGCCATTATTCTGACGGTCGAGAAACTGTTCCCGTTCAAACTCATAGCCTGCGGTAACCTGATATTGGTGAATGGGGCGCAGAGTAACTCGGGCATCGATCACATCGCTGGTCCCGCCGGGATTGGTAATACTGGTGGCGACGGGTTGAAAGCCTCCGCCGGCGGGCCCCGTGGAAAAGATGCGATTGGTGCTGAGGTGCTGGTAACTCGCCAGCAAAGTAACTCGCGACCAAACCTGCTCAGCCCGAAACGCGGAGGTGCCAAAGCGGGACGTGCGCCGATTGTCCGGGTCATCGCGACCGGGAATGTAAGTGGCGTTGCCATAACTAACTGGCCGGCCGGCATTGAGATTTAATACCTGGTCGGCAGCGAGCGGAATGCCGACAATGACGCCGGACGCGGGGAAATTGGCCGCGGGGATACCGGTGGTGGTGGGGCTGACATTGTTTTGCACGAAATCATCGGAGCCATAGAATCGTCCCGTAAGCTTTAAGCTCGGTGTGAGGTCGTAGCGCAGAAAAGCTTGCCCGCCGGTGGATCGCATCCGGTCGTTAGTATCGACGCCAGAAAGCACATTTATGTGCGAAAAGCCCCCGCTATAGGTAAGGCGGTTCTTGAGCCAGCCGCCCGCCAGGGTGGCCCGTCCCCGCATGAAACCGAGACCGCCGCCTTCGGCCTGAATTTGTCCATGCATGGGCGAGCCACCAGGGTCAGTCACCATGTTGACCGCGCCGCCCACCGCATTACTGCCGTAGAGCGAAGAGCCAGAGCCGCGCAGAACCTCCACACGACTGGCGTTGACGAAATTGAGATTCGAAACAAAGGAGCTGGCGTCACCCTGGGTAGTGGAGGGATCGCGAAATCGGAAACCGTCGATCAGAATGGCGGTGGCGTCGGGGCGCAGACCGCGCACTCGGATTTGGGTGAGTTGGCCAAGTCCGCCGGAGTTGCGAATCTGGATGCCGGGAGTGCTGCGGAGGATCTCGGCCAGCGAGAACTCGTTGCGGGCGTTGATCTCGTCGCCACTGATGACGGTTATGGCCTTGGTGGCTTGGTCAATGCTTTGGGGTGCACCGGAGTCAGTGACGGCGATGGCCCCGCTGAGGCCGGCGATCTCGAGCGTAAAGTTCTCCTCGCGAGCGGCGCGTCCCAGCCTCACCGTCCGCGAGAGGCTGCGGAATCCCTCCGCGTCCACCTGCACCAGGACGGTGCCGGCGGTGAGGGAGCCAAAGCGAAATACCCCCACCCCGTCTGTGAGAACCGCGGCCGGCGTCTGGCTGCCATTGGTGTAGGCATTCACCCTCGCGCCAGGAATCGCGGCACCCTGAGGATCCTCGATTCTGCCCGAAAGAATTACTTGCGCTTGCGCGGTACAAATTGTGGTGAAAATGAAAAAGTTCAGTATTGATAAATGCTGCATGGAACGTGACTGAAAGTGTCGGTTTTCAGCTTAACGAAAATCAGCAGTGAATGCTACTAAAACTTGGCTCGAAAATGTAATTAATATGCCCGCACTTGCGCATCCAAAGCCGCTCCGTTTGAGGTTAGCTTCAGGGCGACATCGCCTTGAACGCGCATTTGGACCGTGTAGATGCCCGGAGCGGTGGTGCTCCAACCGCTCTTGATGATGGTTCCTCCGACGGCGTTCAACCGCGGCGTCGCACCCTGCACCACCAGCCCTTGCGCGTCCACCACGCGTACTCCAAACTCCACCAGGCCACCGCGCGGTGCCGAGTAGGGCAGTTCGATGGTCGTGATGGAATCAGCCGCACGGACGCCATCCGCGCGCCAGTAAGGGATGCGCATTTGTTGGGCGGCACCGGAACAGCTAACGCCGATGAAGCCTTCGCCCGCCGTGGCCGGCGCTTCCACCTGCAAGGTGATTGGGCCATCCGCGATGAATTGCGTGGACGAGACGCTCGGAGCGGCACCCTTGGCCTCGACACTTACCGTGCAAATTCCGGACGCGCCGGCGATGGGCTCGACGGTCAGCGATTCGGACGCGCCGGTGAACTTGAGCGCCGAGGGCGTGGCGGTCATCGTCGCGGTGAGCGCCTGCAACGCTTCCAGCTTCCCGGCTCCACTCTCCACAATCTTGTAAGGCAGCGAGGTGGCGCTATTGATGAGCAGAGAGCGGTACTGAGCCACCGTCAGGCCGGGGCGCGATGCCTTCACTGCGGCGGCCAAACCGGCGGCTATCGGTGCGGAGAGGCTGGTGCCGGCCATCGTGCGGTAGCCGGTGGAACCGGTGCGTTGTAGCGTATCCGCCGTGTAGAAGCGGTCACCGACGGCGAGCAAGTCCGGCTTCAAGCCCGCGCCCAAGTTCGGGCCGCGGCCGGAGAACCAAGCTACGGTACGATCGCCTGCGGTGTGCGAACCCACCGTGATGGCCCGCGGTGCCGTGCCGGGGCTCGAAATCGAGTTCAATCCCGGCCCGGCATTCCCTGCAGCCACAATCACGATGACGCCCATGTCCACCGCCCGCTCCAAAGCTTGCACAATCACGTCATCTTCCGGGCGCGGCGCAAAACCCGTTCCCAAGCTCAGATTGATGACGTCCATGCCATCGATGACGGCATCGTCGATCGCCTTCAGGATACCGGCTGAAGAAGCGGCGGCATCGTCGCCGATCACCTTGTAGTTGCCCAGGAAGGCCCGGGGAGCGACGCCCGAAATTGTGCCTTCCGGGGCGTCGTGCTGGACGCCGGCGGCGATCATGGCCGTCGCCGTACCGTGACCATAAACGTCGGTGGCATCGCTGCCGAAGGTGCGAGCGTTGAAGCGCTCGTAGCTGCGCGCCACGATCACTTTGCCGCTGGTGTGGCGCAGATTCTTGGCATTGTCCACGCGCGGGTAGCCAGCGGGGGCTTCGAGGCCGTTGGCGTCAAAGCCGGGATGGGTGGAGTCGACGCCGGTGTCCAGGATGCCGATCTTGATGCCTTCGCCGGCCCGCTGACGCCCGCCGACCTTTTCCCACGCCTGAGCAATCGCTTGAGTCTCCTCAATGACATCGGCGGTCGGGCGATACTGCACCACCGGGTAGATGCGCTTCACGGTGGGGTGCGTGGCGACGGCGTACAAATCGGCTTCGTCGATTTCGGTGATGAGCGTGTTCAGCGTCGCCTGCGTGCTCTCAATCACTTTCGCGCCTCGGCGGGAGAGCAGTTCGGCGGCATTCGCGACGACCGCACGATTTTTCGCTGCGTTTTTCTCCACGGGGAGTAGCTCAACGATATACTGGCCTCCTTGGACCAACGCGCTGCAGCTAAGGAAAATGACTAGGAACTGGGTAAGCATCTGAGACGATTCTCAGGTAGAACTCCTAGAACTAGAAGCGTCTTGAGTCCCTATAGCTGGCTACACCAGTGGGTTAGTAAGGGGTAATCATCAATTGACACTGCATTTCATCGACTACGCCATCCTTTTGCTCTACTTTGCTTTCGTTCTGGGCATCGGATGGTACCTGCGCGGGGGTATATCCACCTCCGCCGACTTCCTTACCGCGGGCCGTAATGTCCCCACGTGGATTGCCAGTTTGGCCTTTCTGGCCGCGAACTTAGGGGCACAGGAGGTGATCGGCATGTGCGCCTCCGGCGCCAAGTACGGCATCATGACCGCCCACTTCTACTGGATTGGGGCGGTCCCCGCGATGCTTTTTGTCGGCGTGTTCATGATGCCCTTCTACTACGGCAGCCGCGCCCGCAGCGTACCGGAGTACCTGAAGCTGCGTTTTGACGAAAAGACTCGCGGTTTGAACGCGATCACGTTCGCGGTGATGACGATTTTCTCTTCGGGCATCTCCATGTACGCCCTGGCGCTGCTGTTGAAGCTGATCCTGGGCTGGGACTTTACGACCAGCGTCTTACTTTCGGCATTCATCGTGTTGATCTACACCTTCTTCGGCGGCCTCAAAAGCGCGATATACAACGAAGTTCTGCAGTTCTTTCTCATAGTTCTTGGCTTCGCGCCCCTTGCGGTTCTCGCCGTGTATCGGGCCGGCGGTTGGGGTGGCATTGCCGCGCGAACGCCCCCAGCCCTGACGCATGCCTGGAGCAATCTCGGCAGCGCTTCGCAGAATCCGATGGGCGTTGAGGTGTTTGGCCTGATGATGGGCCTCGCTTTCGTCCTGAGTTTCGGCTACTGGTGTACGGACTTCCTGGTAGTGCAGCGGGCCATGGCGGCAGAGAGCCTGTCGGCGGCGCGCCGCACGCCGGTCATTGCGGCGTTCCCCAAGATGATCATGCCCTTCATCGTGATTCTGCCGGGCATTGCGGCAGTGGCCTTGATGAACTCCAGTTCCGGCTATACCCTGCCCCGCAAAGGCGACGGTTTCGACTATGACCAGGTGATGACCACGCTGATGGCGCAGTTCTACCCGTCCGGCATGCTGGGCGTGGGACTGACGGCGCTGATGGCGTCGTTTATGTCCGGTATGGCGGGCAATGTAACCGCCTTCAACACGGTCTTCACCTACGACATCTACCAGGGCTACATCCGGCGCGATGCTAGTGATGCGCACTACCTCAGCGTCGGCCGTTGGACGACGGTGGCCGGCATTGCGCTTTCGATTGTGACCGCCTATCTGGCGCAGTCCTTTAACAACATCATGGACTTTCTGCAGCTGATCTTTGGGTTCGTGAATGCTCCGCTCTTTGCGACGTTTCTGCTGGGTATGTTCTGGAAACGGGCCACGGGGCACGGTGCTTTCTTTGGCCTGCTGAGCGGCACGGCCGCAGCCGCGATGACGCATGGCTTGACACTGGCGGAGGGCAAGGGCGCGTGGCTTGGGCAATCCTTCCAGACGTTTCCCTCGACCATGGCGCAGAACTTCTGGATTGCGATTTTTGCTTGGACCACTTGTTTTATGGTGACCATCCTGGTGAGCTTGGCGACGAGCCCCAAAACCGATGCAGAGTTGCGGGGACTGGTGTACGGGCTGACGGAGCAGCCGTCGGAAAAGGGTATTGTCTGGTACATGCGGCCGGCCGCGCTGGCGCTGGTGGTGCTGGGGATATGTTTCGGGCTGAACTTGTTGTTTTGGTAACGCTTTGATCCGCTTTTCCCACTATCGGGTTGTGTGCGCACTGATCGCGCTGGGCTGCGGCGCACGAGGCGCCGAGCTTGAGTTGGCATCGTACAAGAGTCCGACCTACCCCACGCTTGCTCGTCTGGCTAGAATCGCGGGAACGGTGGTCCTGGAGTTCGAGGTCAATGCCGAAAGAGCGGCTTCCGCAGTAGTGCTGGTTTCTGGCCATCCCCTGTTGGCCCCGTCCGCTAAAGAAAACCTATTGACTTGGCGATTCGTTCCCGGAACCGAGCCTGACGCGCCCGGACGTCAACGCGTGACCTACGTATTTGAATTTTCGACGGAATTCGCGGACGGCTACTACGACCCCAAACAAGAGCGTGTTCAATTCGAGGGCACGCAATTGGTTCGAGTGCGGACCTCTCCCAGTGGCACGTTGTTGGCGAAAGAATGTCCTGATACTGCGGTCAATGCAGCGCCTGGCGTCGTTTCCGCCGCAGACTCAGTCACCTTGAGCCGCTCTGGATGCTATGGAACCTGCCCGTCCTACGAGGTGACCCTGTATGCCGATGGCCGAGTGGAGTGGCAGGGACATAGCTTTGTCGCCGCTGCGGGTGAACGGAAATACCAAGTTCCCGAAGCCGAAGCGAGGAGGCTGATTGAGAGCTTTCAGTCTGCTGAAGTGCAGGGTCTCTGCGGCGACTACAGCAGGGGCGTGACAGATAGCGCTTCGGCTCTCGTTGAGATGAACATCGGGGGCCACCGCAAAAGCATTCACGATTACGCCGCATCCTCTCCGCCCTGGTTCCAGCGGTTGCGAAATGAAATTGACCGGGTCGGAACGACACACGATCTTCGTCATGGCGAGGCCGGCACGGAACCGTTGGTGCATATTCAAGAGGAGTACTTACCCAAGCCCGGTCTCACTGATCTGATGATCGCCGCCTCCCGTTCGGATGTCACTGAGCTTCGCAAACTCATTGCCATGGGCGCGCAGGTCGACGAGATGGATTCCAGTGGCTGGACGGCGCTGATGTACGCATCCGCGGCACATGCTGGCTCATCCGCAGTTGATGCCCTTCTTCAGGCCGGAGCGAGCGCCAAACACGTTTCGCCCTACGGCGACACGGTCCTGATGGCCGCATCGCTTACCGGCGATTTCGACCAGGATCTCGCTCGTCTGGGAGCCAATATCGACGCCCAGAATCGCGATGGCGTTTCCGCACTGATGCTGCTGGCGGATCGGAACCGCCCAGATGAAATCAAGGCAGCCCTAAAAGCGGGCGCGAATGCAAAACTAGTGGATCGCTCTGGTCATTCCGCCGAGGGCTACTTGGATGCAACCAATTGCCTCAGGAGCCTCGTCAGGGGCTTCCAACCCTTCATGGTGATCACCGGACCTTGCCCGGCTGGAGACCGAGGGGAGTTCAGAAAATCCCGAAAGATGCTTCGGAGCGCAGCAAACCGGCACCGCTAGGAGCCTGTCGAAGATAGATTGGGGAAGTTTGGGTTTGCCAGAGCATTTCGATGGGTAAATGTTCTTGCTCACACTTTCAGTGTAAGCAACTATGGAACAACGCCGGCACCTTCCTCGGCCAAAACAGCACTTACCAGATCGGGCAAACCAACTCGCCCGACAACAGCAGCGACTACCAACTCACCTCCTCCACCTTACCCACCTGCTACCAAGCCAATTACACCTGGGAAATGGACCATCACTTACTCCGCGCCACCTCCGATTACGACGGCACCCAAGGCTCCGCCTACGACGTCATCTATGACTCCAACCGCTGCGGACTCAATGGCCTCCCCCGTCTTTACGTCTACAAAGTAGTAAGCGGCTCCGCCACCCTCTTACTCAACGTTCAACTCGCCGGTGACCAAGCCAACCAACCCTTCACCACCTTCATCCGCAACGATGGACCCAACCCCGGCCTCCACG
>JAYVRS010000971.1:0-3489 GCA_043776185.1 Bryobacteraceae bacterium
CGCCAGATCGGCACTCCCAACCGTTGCGCTTCAATGTCCCATAGGGCGATATCGAGCGCGGCCAGCGCGGTGTTCATGACGGACCCATCGCGCCAGCGGGAAAGCGTGTAATAGGCGCGATTCCAATGGTCCTCCACGCCCGCCGGGTCCTGCCCAATGAAGTAAGGCTCTAGCCACTTGAGGGCCTGCTCCACGATATCGATCCGTCCCGGCAGCGAGCCCTCTCCCAAGCCCACCACCCCCGCTTCAGTCACTACTTCGACGAAAAGCAAGTCACGCTTCGAGAGTGTGAATTTGCGAATCCGAAAGCTCGAGATCTTGGTCGGGCTGGGGGCGGCGAATGCATTTGCCAAGGGGACAAAAGCAAGAAGGTCGCGACGGCGCATCAGACGAGTATATCGCGTCTCGGCGCACGAATCAGCGTCACCAAAGCCACGGTCGCCAGCAACGGCACCAGGCTCGCCGTAATCAAAATTGGTTCAAACGAATACTTGTCCGCGACGAGGCCCGTTAGAAACGTCGCAATGATCGTGCCAATGCCCGCTCCGGTGCCGCTGAGGCCGCTGACCGTGGCGACGGTGTTAGTGGGATATAGGTCGCCGGGTAGCGTGAGAACAATGGTCGAGAATCCGGCGTACGCCAGCGTCGATAAAGCGAAGCAGCCCACCATCACGCCGAATGAATTGGTAAATGCGGCTCCCGCTAAAGTGGACATCCCAATTCCACACAGGATGGCGACCAAGCGGCGCGAAGCAATCGTGTGCCAGCCTCGCCCAATCAAGTAACTCGAAAGTCCACCGCCCGCGAAGTTACCTATATCGGCCGCCAAAAAAGGAACCCAGAACGCCAGTAAGCTCTGCTCCGGCTGATAACCTTTAGCGACTAAGTAAATAGCAAACCAGTCCGTAATGAAAAACCACACCGGGTCAGTCAGTGCTTTGGCGATCACGATACCCCATGTTTGGGGAAGCCTCAAAACTGCCGAGTAGGGCAGCGTCGGTTGGTCACCGGTTGGAACAGCACGGTTCGTTAGAATGTCTTCGCGCTCCGCCTCCGAGAGCCGAGGGTGCGTCTCCGGTGGATGATACAGCCAGCGGAAAAGCGGAATCCAGAGTAACCCCAGAATTCCCGTAAAGATAAATGCGGGTCGCCAGTCATGAAAGTAATGATAAATCGCGTAGACGAGCATCGGAGCGATGGCGCCACCTAATGCCGAGCCACTATCAAAGATCGCAACTGCCCACCCACTCTCCCGCTTCGGGAACCATTCCGCCACCGTTTTAGCGGCCCCCGGCCAATTGGCGGACTCGCCCGCGCCCAGTAAGAACCGAAATGCGCTGAGGCTACCCAAACCCGTGGCTAACGACGTTGCCATCGCGCTCAACGAATAGAAGCCCACGGCGAAGGGCAGTCCCCGGCGAATTCCCACTCGGTCCAGCGCGCGCCCGGATACTGATTGGCCCACCGCGTAAGCCACCCGGAAGGAGATGATCAGCAGGGCGAAGGTCTGGTTATTCCAGTGGAATTCGGCCTTAATGTACGGGGCCAGGACGGAGAGCGTCTGGCGGTCGATGTAATTGATCACCGTCGAGAGAAACAAAGCTCCGGCGATCCACCAACGCAGATGAGGGATAGGTTTGGCTGCCACGATGAAGCTCTACGAATACCACGCGCTGGCCCCTCAAGCGCTGGCCTAGCGAATGCGGCGTACTCTGATATATGATTGCGAGCATGCCCCGAAACCTCAACTGCCGTGTCGGTCTGCTTCTCGCTTTGTTGCTTGCCGCGCATTCCGCCGTCGCGCAGACCGCCACCGGCACCATCAATGTCATAGCGGAAGATGGCACCCAAGCGGTGGTCCAGAGTGCTGTAGTCACGGTAACCAACAAGGGCACCGGCCTAACGCGCACCGGCTCAACCGGCGAGCGCGGCGAGTTTCAGGCCACCTTCCTGCCGGCCGGTCAGTATAGTATCACTACTCAAGCGAAGGGCTTTAAGCGTTCGAATCTGTCGCCATTCACGCTCCAAGTGGACCAGTCGGCCACCGTCCGCATGACTCTGACGCCGGGCGACGTGGTGGAGACCGTGCAGGTCACCGAATCGACGCCCTTACTCGAATCCGATACCTCGTCGCTCGGCCAAGTGATCGAGAATAAGAAGATTCTGGACCTGCCCCTCAATGGGCGGAACCCGTTTGCGCTGGGTCTATTAGCGGGCAACACCACGCCGGTCGCGGGCATGGGAACCAACCTGCCGTTCATCGCGGGCGGCGGCCGCTTCTCCGCGAACGAAGTGTTACTGGATGGGGTGGACAATAGCACCACCGTTACCTCCGGATCGATCGGCCGAAGTGGCATCGCCATGCAGCCTAGTGTCGATGCCGTGCAAGAATTCAAAGTTAAGACGAACTCCTTTTCAGCCGAATTCGGCCATGCGGCCGGCGCCGTGATCAGTGCCACCATCAAGGGCGGCAGTAACGAGTATCACGGGACGCTATTTGAATTTCTCCGTAACGACAAGTTAGACGCGAACAACTTCTTTACGAATGCGGCGGGCCTTCCGCGCGCGGCCTTTCGTCAGAATCAATACGGCGGAGTTTTCGGCGGCCGCATTATCCGCAACAAAACCTTCTTCTTTGGCGACTATCAGCGAACCAGCCAACGAACGGCGGCCGCCTCCAGCATCGGTAGTCTGGCCCCATCCGCCATCCGCAATGGTGACCTAGCTTCGTTGCGCGTGCCGATCTTCGATCCCTTCGCGCGCCGCATCGGGCCGGCCGGCACGGTGATTAGTACACCCTTTGCCAACGCCGTAGTGCCTAACTCGCTCATTAACCCGTCCTCCGCGGCCGTGCTGAAATTAATCCCCGCTCCTAATTTCGGTGCCGCCGGCGCGCAAAGCCGTAACTTCTTCCGCCAAATTCCCCGCGGTTTTGACGGCGATCAATGGGACTTTCGCGTAGACCATGCCATCACCAATAATCACAACGTATTTGGACGAATTTCAAAGAGTAACCAGACCAATCCTCAACCCGGAACGCTCGATGGTTTTATCGGTGGCAGCAGCACGCTCTATCGCGACATCTTTCAGGCTGTCCTCAGCGATACCTATGTCTTTACGCCCATGGTTGTAAATGAATTTCGCGCCGGCTATACCCGGCACAACGGCAGTCGCTTCGTCAACAACGTCACCGACGGTGAAAAGTTCGCCGTGGAGAACAAGGTGGCACTATTTCCTTTCCCCGTAAAGGGGTTTCCGTCCATTGCTTTTAACTTCTCTGGCGAAGGTACCGGCTCCACCCAGTTCGATGGCTTTGGCGGTGGCTCAAGCGATTTGAACTATGAGAATCGCTTCCACTTTGCCGACACTATCTCAGTAAATAAAGGCAAACACGGAATGAAAATGGGAGCCGACTTCCGCCGCAATCGCTTTGATACTCTGCGCGGTAATCCGTTCTTTGGCCAATTCATCTTCGGGTCGATTTTTTCG
>JAYVRS010000972.1:0-3485 GCA_043776185.1 Bryobacteraceae bacterium
GCCTATATCTTTGTGGCGCTGGTCCCGATCGTGCTGATGTTATTGATGGCGGGGGTAGTGACTTACATTGTGGCCGGAAAAATGGCCGCTTACATGGTAAATCGAGAGTTGGATAGCCAAGTCTCGCAGTTACGTACCAGCATCGAGCCGGTGCTCAAGATTCCGCCGGTGGCCCGGCCCGCGGCCGTGGCCCGCATCGGGAATTTTTATGTCCAGAATCGCGAAGGGTTTGTGATTCATTATCGGGCGGGCGGCACGGAGCTGCGCTTCCCCGAAGGTAACCGGGTAACTGCGCCGCCGGACGCGTGGCGCGACGCATCGGGCATCGTAGCCCGCGAAGGCGGCTTTTACCTTTGGGCCCGGATGGCGCAGGGTGACGCCAGCATTACGGCCAGCTACCCGCTGTCCGATGAGAGTCTGAATAGCTTGGTGCGGGGTTTGGGTAGTGTGGCGCTGACCGCTTCTTCGCTATCGTCGGAGCCGGACCGGAAGACGAATCCGCGGGTAAAGGTGCGCACGACGCGGGCGCTCAACCCGGGGGCCGAGCCGGGGCCTCGGGAAGTGCTCGCTCCGAAGCAATTACCCGCGGCCGCTAACGCGCTCGACGAACTCTTTTACCTGATCACGATTGCCCCCACCAGTTACGCGAACTGGGACGAGCCGGCCTCCGCCAAGGGTGCTTCTTTCCTGATCTTCTCGCGCGTGTCGGCGGTCTTCCGGCAGTTGTACGCGCAGGAAGTGGAAGGTGACTTAGCCACGTTCGCGCTGAAGGTGATCGGCGTGCTGTTTCTGATCGTGGTGTTGATCGCGCTCTTTATCGGCATCTCACTCACTCGATCGATCACGACGGCCGTCCACGACCTTTACGACGGCACGGAACGGGTGATGGAGGGCGACTTTTCCCATCGCATTCGCGCCGTTGGCCGCGACCAGATCGCCTCGTTGAGCCTCAGTTTTAACCGCATGACGGAGAACTTGGAGCGGCTGCTGAAAGTGGCCAAAGAGAAGGAGCGCATGGAGGCGGACCTCGAAATTGCCAGCGAAGTGCAGCGCGAACTTTATCCGCGCGCCGTGCCGCATGTGGAGACTTTGACGCTGCGCGCGCTATGCCATCCGGCGCGCACCGTCTCGGGCGACTTTTACGATTACCAGATGCTGGCCCCGGGCAAGGTGGCCGTGCTGCTGGGTGACGTGGCCGGCAAGGGCATTTCGGCGGCATTGTTGATGGCCACTATTCAATCGTCATTTCGCGCGCTGATTCGCGAATCCATTGATCGCTCGAAGGTGGAGCCGGACTACTGCTGGTCCACCGCGCGGTTAGTAACTCGCATGAATGAGCAGATCTACGCGACGTCTTCACCGGAAAAGTACGCCACGCTTTTTCTGGCTATCTACGATGAGATCGATGGAGCGCTGGAATATACCAACGCCGGGCATCTGCCGCCCCTGCTGATTCGAGGCGGGAAGGTGGAAGCACTGTCAGTGGATGGCACCGTGGTGGGCATTTTCGCCAACGTGCCCTATGGGGCGAGCCGCCTGCAGTTACAGAAGCATGATTTCCTGATTGCCTTCTCTGACGGCGTCTCTGAAGCGGAGAATGAGTACGAAGAGATGTTCGGTGAGGAGCGACTGATTGAGTTAGTGCAGGCGCAGCTGGATCGTAGCGATGAAGAGATTATGCAGTCTGTAGTGGATGCCGTGCATAAGTGGACGGGCACTACCGAAATGCAGGACGACTTGACGCTGTTGATTGCACGAAAGCGCTAGTTAGGCCCGGTAGTGATCGGCGCGCCAATTGCGGATAGCTTGTTTGATGTCCTTGGACGCGGTGCCTTGCTCGGCCGACTTACGGGCCAGTTCCAAGAACTCCTCATCGGAGGCGAAACGCAAGGCGACGATCTGCAAAGTATTCAGGCGGGAATCGAGTAACTTGCCGGTCATGACGAAATGACGCAAATTCTCTTCCACGCGAATGGCCCGGTCCTGGGCTTTGAGGGCGAACGTGCGGCAGTAAATCATGCCCACCAAACTAACGATGCTCAAGACGAGGATGAGGGAGGCGCTGTACATGCGCTCGTGGTCGCCAAAACTCTGATACATATTGACGCCGGCCCCGATCACTGTCGCTAGCAGGATCAGGAGGGCGGCGAAGAAGCCGCGCACGATCTGGGTGTGGTTCGCATAATTCTGTGGAGGCATGCTCTACATCATCACACGAGCTAGGGTCGAAGGTGAAAGGTTTCGCGCAGGATGTGCCCGGCGGCGTCCATCTCCACTATGGCTTTGAAGGCCGTGGCGTCGTCACTAAAACGCAGATCGAAGACCTCCACACGTTGCGCGCCGGGGGGCTCATCCATCGGCACGATGCGCCACACGGGCCACTGGGAGAAGCGCAGGAAACGCTGGAGTGTGGGCGATCGCGTAACGGCTTGAACCACTTCCAGGCGTTGAGGCTTGCGCAACAAGAGGCCTTGTTCCGGGTCAAAGTCGAAGAGCACGTTCAACTCATGCACGGCGAAATAGCCTTCGGTTTCTACCAATCCGCGCCACTTAAAGGGGCTGAAGCTTTCGGGCAGGGCCATCACGCGGAGGGGCCTCGCTCCTTGCTGCACGCGCGACGTAAGCATCTGTTCGGCGCGCGCATGCAAGACGCCGCGTCCACCGATCCAACATAAGGCAAAGATCAAAGCGAAGATGGCCCAGCCTTGTCCACTGGAGGGTTTGGCCCCAATCTCGCCCGCCACGAGCTTCGAAAGGGCGGGTCCGGCGACGGCCAGTAACAGGATGAGGAAGAGCACGGCGTCAAAGATAAAGAGCACCGGCCATTGGTACCAATGGGAGTTGAAAGGGGAGGCGAGGCGCGTGCCGTAGGAAGTGACAAAGTCCAGGCCGAGGTGCGACAGGATGCCGGCTAGGGAGATTAGCCAGCCGCCGAGCCACGGCACCGGTCGGCGGAGGCCGAATCGAAAGAGCAGTAACGGTAGAAACGCGAGTAAAGGGGCCAGCGCGAAGCCGTGGGTGAGGTTGCGATGTAAGTCGAGGTAAGTAAGATCGCCGCCGGCCAGACTAACTACGTCTAAGTCAGGTAAGTTTACGGCGACTAACAGCATCGCCGTGGCGTGCGGAGTTACTCGATTCAGCCCGGCGCGGGAGAGCGCCACGCCGATTAGGGAGTGAAGTAGATTATCCATAAGCGGCCGGCATGAGTAAAGTGAGAGCGTCTGGGACGATTTCCACCCGCCCCGGAATAGCTCCAACGGCCTCGCCATCTAATTGGGCAAACACGGGCACTTGGGCGCTGAGGAACTCGACCGATGTTCCGCGAAGCACTTCAACGCCCGACATGCCATCGAGCCGGTTCAAGGCCACGCCCGTAAAGTATTTCAGATAGACCGGGGCTAGCGAGCCCGAGAAGAGGATAATTTCGAAATCGGGCGACGTCAGTCTCACTTGGCGGGCGATTTCGAGATCGCCCCCGTAATTGC
>JAYVRS010000973.1:0-3485 GCA_043776185.1 Bryobacteraceae bacterium
CCGCCGACTATGCCGAGCGAAGCATTGTTGGTTCGCCGTCGTACTTTCGGAAGTCGCGGCTATCCGTAACCATGACAGACCAGTGGGAGATTCTCAAGGGGTTAACCCTCACCCTTTCCGCAGGTTTGAATGGCAGCGGCCCCCGCACGGAAAAGTATGATCGACAATCCACCGTTTCGCCGCTGGTGTTGAATCCGGTGAATCAGCGCTCCGGCGCCTTGGTAGTTGCCGGAAAGGATGGCCAAGGGCGGGCATTTCAGCCGTATTTATGTAAGTTGGAGCCCAGTGCTAGTCTGGCCTGGAATGTCTGGGGCGACACCAAAACCGTGGGGCGGGTAAGTTACAGCCGATCCTATTCGGCAATACCGGTCTACACGGCTCAATGGGGGACCCAAGCTTACAACGGCGTCGTCAGTTGGATCTCTCCCAATAGTCAGTTACAGCCTGCGGTGACTCTGGCGCAGGGCTTGGGCGCCACGACGCGAACGTTTCCTGATCTACGGCCGGAGTCAGCCAATAATACGATTGCGGATTTGGTTGAGCCCACTGGCCGACAGCCGACTTATCAATCAGCCGGTTTGTCGGTGGAGCGCAGTATGGCGGGCCAAACCATATTGACGGTGGGAGCCGGGCATGCCAATGGGAGGAATTTACTTCTGAGTAACTCAGGATCCAATCCGAATGCGATTCCCTTGAGCGCGTTGGCCGCTCGTGATCAATTGAATAACGAGGCGTACCGGCGTGAGCTGCGCCCCTATCCTCAGTACCAACGGTTCGACGTGTATAGCGCTTGGCCGGAAGGACGGTACCGTCGCGATGCGGCCTATGTGCGGTTCGAGAAACGCAGTTCCAGTGGGCTGTCGCTCTCTACTTATTATGAGTTCTCGAAGCAGATGGACAATTACTCGGGGCCTTACGGCGTACAGGACTACTATCATCGCGAGAATGAGTGGTCACTTACTTCGTCGAATACGCCCCATCGCCTGTCGCTGAACTATGTCTACGAACTCCCGTTCGGCCCAAATCGTCTGTACTTTACCGCGGGAGATTGGCGGCGATTCGTGTTCGACGGTTGGTCACTTAGTGGAGTAACGACCGTCACCAGCGGCGAACCCCTCGCCCTCCGGCCACAATTCAACAATACCGGTGGGGTGGTGGATGCTTTGAATGTCAATGTCGTCAATGGTGTCGACCCGCATGTCTCGAACCAAGGACCTGAACATTGGTTCAATCCAGAAGCGTTTGCTCAGCCCGATGACTTCGCGACGGGCAACGCTTCGCGGACGCATTCTTCGTTACGGATGCCCGGAAATCAGAATCACGATCTCAGTGTGAATAAGCGCTTCTCAATTACTACGGAGCGCAGTATTGAACTGACAGCGGTCGGCTTGAATTTTGTGAATCTCGCTAACTGGACTGACCCCGACACGATGATTGGTCCCCCTTCCGCTCCGAACGTCAACGCCGGGCGGATCATCGGCTCGCGCGGAGGCCGAGTAATTCAGTTGGGATTTCGGTATAGCTTCTAATGAGACTGATTAGCGTAATCCTATGGTCGGCACTGGGCGTATTGGCCGCCGCCCCCGAGAAAACCTCGTGGCGGGTGTCATTTGTGCCGGTTGACGGCGCACCGGTGAAGATGCAGGACCTGAAGGCTACCGTCAATGGTGCGCCCGCACGCGTAGCGAGGATGATCGGTGAGCAGGAGCCGCTAGTTCTATTAGTCGTGCTTGACTTAGCCGGTGACCTGTCGCTCGTCGACCCGGCCCGCGACGCGTTGATCTCTGAGATCGCCAAACTTCCTCCGCAGGTTAGCGTGGCCCTCCTGCGTGCGCAGGATGGGCTGCGAGTGTTAGATGATCCCGGTACCCGTCGGGAGCAGCTCGCGGAAAGCATTCGCACGCTGGCGATTAGCGGTCGGGCGGGGCTGCTGGAGACGATTAACTCCGCAGTTATCCTGGCTGACACCTTGTTACTAAAGACACGAGTTCGCACGGCGGTACTCTATGTGAGCGACAGCCTCATTACTAACTATCGTGAGGACTACACCAATCCGGTGGTTAATTCTAGTGACTCAAATGACATGAGCCGGCGGTTTCCCGAGGGCCTTGTGAAGGAAAAGCTGCGTCAGTTGAAGTCTGAATTGGCTTCCACATTGTCACCGGTATTTCTGGTCCATTTGAACTACCAAAGCGATCGCCTGAATGAGGCTTATCAAACCGGCTTGCTGGATCTGTCGGCCGCCTCCGGGGGCCAGGCGGTGTTCTGCCGGAGTGTCGGCGAGATTCAGAGTGCGGTGACGGAGACTCTGGAGCGGTTGACCCGCCTGCAGTCGGTGGATCTAGAGGTAAAACCAAGTCGAGCGAGGCAGTGGGAGCTTTCACTGAAGGTTCCGGGCCGCCAATTGCAGTACCGCGTCCACTATCAGCCGGCGAGGGAGAAGTAAGTTGTCGCGATGGATGTTAGCCGGCGCATTTGCATTGGGATTGTTGCCCGGTATGTGGTTCTATTGGCAGTCGCGTCGAACGGTCGCTGAGGTGATGGGGGTGCGGCCGGTGACGGTTAGCCCCGCCCTCTCTTCGCCGCCGGCGGTCCTCTTGCCGCCGGATCTTAAGAAGAACGTGCCACCTAAAGCCACGCCAGCTAAGACTTCTGCTGCCGCAGGTTTCGATGTTGCTGAATTGGGCCATATGCTAGCCGAGCGTAGCCATCAGCTGGAGGTGTCCCAAGGCGCGCATGCTGAACTGGCCCGGCAACTCCGTGAGCTAGAGGCCAAGTTCGATGGAGTAACTCAGGAGGCGGCGAAACTGAAGGCTGCCGACGCTGAGGTCCGTGAACAATTGGCGCTTGCCCAGAAAGAAACGGATGCCGCAAAGACTGCTGCCCAGGGCCGCCTCGCGGCGTTTCGAGAACTCGAATCAGCGAATCAACAATTCCGCCGTCTGCTTGGTGAGGCGACGCAGAGTAATGGCCGCCGGAAGCAAACGATAACCGACTTAGACGACATCGGCCGTCGGCGCGAGTCCTATCTGAATAACATCCTGGGCCGGTATCGAGAGGCTACTGAGCTGTTCCGGGCCATGTCCCTGAGACTTGATAATCCGCGAGATGGGGGCTCGCCCCTGAATAATGACCTATCCCGAATTCAGCAGGCGATTCAACTGGCCGACGAAGACTTGCGTCAGTTACGGATGCTCAATGCACAGGTGGCTCGCTTGCAAAAAGATCTTAATTAGTGACTCGACGAACTATTTTCGGCGTTGCACTTCCGTTAATGGGAGCCGAATCTTCGTCTCTATTTGACGGCGTATCTATTCAGGGCTGGCGCGCCGTCGGGAACGGCGAATTCCCTTCGCGTTCCTGGAGGGTGGAGGATGGATGCTTGAAAGCCTTGGTCTCAAAGCCCACATTTCAGGATATTCGCACGGTGGAGATGTTTGAGGACTTCGCGCTCGAATTTGAATGGAAGATCACGCCGAACGGAA